>DASWGX010000096.1:0-3849 GCA_036393455.1 Polyangiaceae bacterium | reverse complement strand
CGCTTGCGCCTCGGTGACGCGCTTCTGACAACATGATAAGTGACGACCATGCGGTGGCTTAGCGCCGTTCTGTGCGCCACCATGGGCTTGAGCGGTAGCGGGTGCGCGTCGACGGTGACTCGACTCGACGGTGAATTCGCGACGCCGGCGGGCCGTGCTCGCGACGCGTGCGAACGCGCCGATTGGCTGGTGGTCGCGCCGACGCGCGCCGAGGTCGTCGAGGCCGGCGCAAAGACTGCGATGCCGCGCGACGACGGCGCCGCGCTCTACCGCGTCGGCGACAAGGAGCCCCAGTCGATCATCGCGCTGGGCGAAACACTCACCCATCCTCCGCCACGCTTCGACGAGCACGCGGAACACGTACGCAAGTACGATACGAAGCGCATCGTCGCCGCCGGTCTTGGAACCGCCGGCGTCATCGCCATCGGCGTGGGAACGGCGCTGTTCATCAGCGCGTTCCGCTCCGAACGAGTTCAGAGTCCGGACGGCACCAGTGACGAGGAACAGCGAATCAACGGTGGCCGGGCCGCCACCGGCGGCATCACCGTCGGCCTGGGTCTAGGCCTCGGCATCGCCGGCATCGCAGTGAATCCGAGTCACGCCGAGCGTTCGCGCGCCGAGGCGGCGCGCTACGTATTCCTCCCGCCCACCGACAGCAGGGATTCGGTGCTCGACTACGCCGAGCGACACAATCAAGCGGTGCGCGAGCGCTGCGAAGGCGACACGGACCTGTCGCGCTGAACCGTCGCGGCGTACGCGGGCGCGGCCTCGTCCGCTTCGAAGCTCGTCGCCGCGGTCTCTTCCCGTGCTTCCATGCTCGCGTGTGCCGCGTGGCGCTCCGAGTCGAGCCCCGCGCTCCGTAGCATGGCGTGGCAGAGTTCGACGAAGTCGTAGCCGGCGGCGTGGGCGATCTTCGGAAGCAAGCTCTGAGGGGTCATGCCCGGTAGCGTGTTCACCTCGAGCACGTACTCGTTCTGTCCCTCGGTGACGATCAAATCCACCCGCGCCGCGCCGCGCGTTCCCACCGCGGCCGCGGCCCGCTCGGCGAGATTCAGTACGCCCTGGATTCGCGTCACGCCGAGGCGCGCGGGCAAGAAGTACTCGGCGCGGCCCGGGCCGTATTTCGCGGCATAGTCGTAGAGGCCGCCGCGAGGCGCAATTTCAATCGCTCCGAGCACGCGCCCCTCGAGCAGACCGACCGCGATTTCCTTGCCCGAAACGCAGCGTTCGACCAAAGCGGAAGCGTCGAAACGCCGAGCCGAGCGCAGGGCCGCGGCGAGCTCGCCGAGATTTTCTACCCTCGACACGCCGATGCTCGAGCCTTCCCTGCGCGGCTTGACGATCGCGGGGAAGCCGAAGTAGCCGTGCGCCTCGGCGAGCTCGTCCGCGTCGAGGCGCGTGTCGACGACGTAATACGGCGGCGTCGGTACGTTGTGGAACCGAAACAGCTCCTTCGCCTTGAGCTTGTCCATCGCCAGCGCGCTCGCCAAAACTCCGGACCCCGTATAGGGGACGCGTAGAAGCTCGAGCAGGCCCTGGACGCAGCCGTCCTCGCCGAACCTGCCGTGCAGCGCCAGGAAAGCAACGTCGATGCGAGCGCCGGCGAGCGCCCGCAGAGCGTCGGTGTCCGGACCGATCTCGATGCGAACGACATCGGCGCCGTCCTCTTCGAGCGCTCCGGCGACGGCGCGACCCGACTCCAGAGAAACCGCGCGTTCCGCGGAACAGCCGCCCATGACGACTCCGATACGTGGCACTCGCATCGGAACTTCGTTACCGGAGCCCTTCGCCCGGGGCCAAATATGTCGAGGCGCGGCGCCCCCGAGCCGCGCCGGAAGCGGGGACAGAGGCGCGTCCGCCGCGTTCGAAATCCCTCGAGCCTTACGGAGTGAAGTGGCGAAAATAGCTTGGAAAAATGGCTCGCTGCTACAGAATCTCGACCAGGATGGCGGTGACGTTGTCCTTGCCGCCGCGGTCGTTGGCGAGCGCAATCAGCCGCGCCACGGCGGCGTCGCCGCCCGGCGCCACGAGCTCGGGGATTTCCCCGGGTGTGAGGTAGCCGTGAAGCCCGTCGCTGCACAGGAGGTACACGTCGCCGAGGCGAGCGTCGCTGATCAGTGTGTCGACCTGGACGTAGTCGCGGTTGCCCACGGCGCGCGTGATCACGTTGCGCTGCCGGCTGATCCGCGCTTCTGCTTCCGTGATGAGGCCCTGCTTGAGCTGCCAGTTGATGAGCGTGTGGTCTTCCGTGAGCTGCTCGGCCAGGCCGTCTCGAACGCGGTAGATGCGGCTGTCCCCGACCTGCGCCAGCGCCATCTGATCGCCGAAGCTCATCATGGCGCTGATCGTCGTGCCCATGCCGGCCTTGCCGTCGTCCAGCTGCGCGATTGAAAACACCATGTACGTGGCGGCCTGAACCGCGCCCTCGAGCAGGCGCCGCGCTCGCCCCATGAGCTCCTGCTCGGAGGAAGCGGACGTCTGTTGGGTCTTCCCGCGCCGAACCATGCCGAGGATCGTGTCGATGGCTTCCCGGCTCGCGACCTCCCCAGCCGCATGTCCGCCCATGCCGTCGGCGACGACCCAAAGTCCGAGATCGTCCGCGCACAAGAAGGCGTCCTCGTTGTGGTGCCGCTTGCGACCAATGTCGCTGGCGCCGTAGGAGCGCATGGTCAAGCCATCCAGCACGGCCATCAGTCCATCAACGTAAGAGATTTTCAGTCTTGCTGGGAGCGGGCTTGCGAGGGGAGCATGACGAAAATTACTATTCGCCGAGTGGGACCCGTCCATACAGCCAGCGTGAAAACGGAAGCGCCCGCCCGGGTGGCGCGGCTCTTCGCCGGGCTCGCGGCCCGTGGGCGGGGAACCGGTGCCGGCCTGGTGTTTCTTTCGGGCGGTCTCGCGGGAGGCGTGGACACCGTGGCCGAGCGCCTGTCCGAGCTCCGCACGCGGCTGCCAATCCTGGTGGCGACGGGGGCGGGCGTCCTGACCGAACGCGGCGAGATAGAACGCGAATCGGCTGCCGCGATGATGTTCTGGCAAGGCGGGGAATCCGAGCTCGTGATCGAGGGCGGCGGGGCGGCCGACGAGATTGCGAACGCCCTCGCCACGCGTCTCGGACCCCTGCTTCGCACGGGCGCCAGGACGGCACTGGTACTGCTCAAGCCGGACGGTGTCGGGCCTCGGACCCTGGAGCCGTTTCAGGCTCTGTCCGGCAGTGAGAGCGTCTTCGGCGGCGGCTGCTTGAGCGGCCTGCCGGTCTTGGGCGTTCAGCCGAACGGAGGCGTGGAACGCGGCGATGGAGCGGCGTTGGTGATCGCGGGCCAGGGCAAGCCGAGCATCGCGTCTTCGGCGGCGTGCCGCCTGCTGATGCCGCCGCGGTCGATCTCGGAAACGCGCGGTCCAATGGTGATGCGCATCGAGGGCGAGCGCGCGCTCGACGTGCTCGGCGCGGTAGCTTCACGAGCCGAGAACGGCCCGCTCATCCTGACGGCCCTCTTCGACGAGGAGGACGAGTCTGGCGTGCACTTGGTTCGGCCCATTCAGGGAGTCGATCCCATGCTCGGCGGGCTTCTGGTTTCCGACGAAGTGCGACCGGGACGGCGTATCGCCTTCGCCGTGCGCGACGCCGAAGCGGCTCGGCTCGGCCTCGAAGCGGAGACGCGCAGGCTCGAACAATCAACGGCCGGCGCCGCGCCGCGCTTCGGCGTTTACATGAACTGCGCCGGCCGAGGCTCGGCGCTCTACGCTAGTGAAGACGTGGATACCCGGATCATCCGCGCTCGCTTTCCCAACATGCCGTGGGTCGGGATGAGCTCCTCGTTCGAGATTGCGCCGTACCAGGGGCGCCCG
>DASWGX010000095.1:0-9375 GCA_036393455.1 Polyangiaceae bacterium | reverse complement strand
GTCGCCGAATGCAGCGACGAGCCCGGACGCTGCGCCGAGTTCGAAAACGCGGTCTGCGTGAGCACGCAGCGCGACGGAGCGAACGCACCGGCCTACTGCTTTGCGTCATGCGCACTGGGCGAAAGCGCAGCCGACAAGTGCGGCGCGCGCGCGGATGTTGCGTGCGATGCCCTCGTAAGCGACGATGACGGCGGTTTCTGCCGGCCCTTTTGTACCAGCGGCGAACAGTGTCCTGGCGCTCGTTGCGATCGGCGCTTTGGTGTGTGCACAGAGTCGCCCGTCAGTGGCGGCGATTTCGGTCAGCCGTGCTCGGCCGGCGATGAAGAGATCGGGTGCTCCGGATTGTGCGTCGAGCTCGGCGAGGACTACGCTGTTTGCTCCCACCGTTGTTCCTTTGCCAGCACCGAGCCCTGCACGAACGCGGGCGAAGGCACCGGCCTGTGCGCCTTCGCCGCGCCCGGCGGCTCCATCGGCGACATTGGCTACTGCGCCGAGCTCTGCGACTGCGACGACGACTGCACGCATCCCGACGGCATTTGCGACGCGTTCTCGAGCGAAGAGGTTCGCGAGCTGTTGGGCAAATCTGGGGTGTGCGCGCCCATGAACACGAGCACGGGCGAGCGACTGGAGTGTGATTGAAGGCCCTCGCTGGCGCCAGTCGCAAGGCCTCGGTTCCTTCGAAGCGACGTCGCCGCACGAACAGACTTGGGCGCCCGTTCGACGTGGTGTGACGCACTATCGCGGACGCTCAGAAGAAATCGCCCTCGCCGAGGTCCGTCTCGCGCGCGACCCTCCCCGAACGCAAGAGCGGCTCGGACGGCATGCTCAGGCCCACGCGGATCCTGTGACCCGTTTCGAGCCGAAAATCGGCGCGGCAAAGCACGCGATCAACCCGGTTCTCGAGCTCTACGGTCGAAAAAGGATCGAGCGCCGCCGCCAGCGTGAACAAGGTCGCACGCAGCACGATGTGCTCCACGAAGTCCGGCCGGCAGAGCTCGGCATCGGGCCGCGTCGCGACGAGCCATGGTACCAGGTCGGAATCGTTCGAAACGACTTCGAGCGGCTCCCGGAGTCCAGGTGGAATCACCTCGCAGCGATTGAAGCGAAGCGCCAGGTGCGGAACACCCCGAGCAGCGGGCCCCGCGAAGTCGCGCGTTGCTTCGTGAACGAACCACCGCGCCTGGCGTTCCGAACCGAAGAGGCGAAGGGACGGACCGAACGGGTCTTCCCAGGCGATCAGGGCGTAGTTGACGACGCCGAGCTCCGGAATGTGGACGAGGATCGGTTGGTCCGGCGGCAGAAACGTCCAAACGCTCTTCGCGCGGATCTGGAAAGCGGCCTCGGACAGCGAAGGTGGACCGTGGATGTCCGCCGCGGGTCCACCGCAGGCATCCAGCACGGCCTGGGAGATTCGGTCGAGCTCGGGCGTGGGCGCAACCACGATGTCGATGGCGTGCCCCAGCGCCGCTCGCAAGAGCTCGGCGCCAGGCTCCGTGGCCACGCGCACGCGCGACGGCGCCTGAGCCAATCCGCAAGCGGGCTTCAAGGCGGTTTCGCCCAGGTGGCCGATAACCGCATCGCCGCCGTGAATCGCTCTGATCGCTCCGGCGCCCAACAACTCTCCATCCGTGCGCACCCAGCCGTAGAGAAACCACTCGTTGAAGGGGCCCTCGTCGTAGGTGTCGAGGCAGATGACGCCTCCGATCCATTCGATGCCCTGGGCGTAGACATCGTCGGGATGAAAGAAGATGTGCAGCTGCTCTCGCCTTGGCTCCGGCGCCCGCAAGCGGCGCTTCATTCTGCGAGCAAAGCTCATGACCCATCAAACCTTCGTCCCTGACCGGGAGCGGGGCGAGGATACCGTTTTGCGGGTCCCGCGAGAAGGGGCCGGTCTTCACGGCGGCTGCGACCACGACGAGCCGCTTTCGCGGCGTCTACTGGCACCGCGGTGCATGGATCGCGTCGATTTCCCTCAAACGCGTCCAGTATTACCTCGGGCGCTTCTCGACCGAGGAAGAAGCCGCGAAGGCCTGGGACAAGGTCGCGTTCAAGTACCGCGGCTGGCAGGCGAAGCTGAACTTCCATCCGCGTACCGGTGAAGAGTTGGGCGGGCTCAAGCGCCTCTGCGACATCGAGTAGCGAAAGGCTCCGTCCTTCACGCCGCGCCTGGACTCGGCGCGTGGTATCGTTGCGATCGTCGTGGCAAACGCCTGGCCTCCCGTCCTCGAGTCCGACAACGCTGACGCGGGTCGCGCGCTCACCGTGGAGGAGTGGCTGGCGCTCGACGAGGACGACGAGGGAGAGTTCGCCGACGGGCGGCTGGTGGAGGAAGAGGTGCCGGATTTCACGCACGAGCTGACGGTCTCTTGGCTGATTGCGGTGCTTCGCGCCTGGCTTGCGGGGCGTGGCTTCGTCGCCGGCTCGGAGCTCAAGGTCCTCACGTCGGCGAGCCGGGGCAGAAAGCCGGACCTTTCCGTCATTCTGCCCGAAAGCAAAGCGCCGCCCCGCGCAGGTCCGCTACGGGAGCCGCCCGACATCGTCGTCGAGGTCGTGACTCCCACACCTCGCGACGAGCGACGTGATCGCGTCGAGAAGATGGCGGAGTACGCGCGCTTCGGCGTTCCTTACTATTGGCTCGTCGATCCGACGTTGCAGGCGTTCGAGATCTTCGCGCGTACATCGACGGGCAACTACGAAAAGCTCGCCGGCGTCACGTCGGGGCGCATCGACCCAGTGCCGGGTTGCCCGGGTCTCGCCATCGACGTCGACGCGCTCTGGGCGGAGCTCGCGCGGCTTGGGGATAGCGAGTAGCGCCTTCGAACACCCCCCGTCGCTCGCGCGCGCCGGCGCTCGGCTCGCTTCGAGCCGTGCCACCCGACGCCGACTTTCGCCGCCTGGCACGCGCGGCTCTCGTGGCCGCTTGCTCCCCGGCGCCGGAAGCGATATTCGGCCTTGTAACCAAGGTGGCTGTAACCAAGGTGGCTGTAACCAAGGTGGCGCGTGAGAGTCGGTAATCGTTGGGTCGTTCGCCATTGGAGCGACACGTTCGTCGTGACGCTCGACCCCAAGCGGTCGCTCACGGACGACGAACGCTCGAGCACGGCGGGGGCGCTGTTCATGCTGATGCACGAGTTCGAGGCACGCGATCCGGAGGTTTTGCCGGTCGTTCGACAAGTGCACGCGGCGCTGTTTTCGCAGCAGCAACGCTTCGCGCCGCGGCTCGAACGGGAGGAAAGCGACGGCCGGGCGAGCGAACGCATCGAGCGAGAGCTCGAGCAGGCCGTGAAGGCCGGGCGCCTGCTGATCGTGCCCGAGGCGCGTCCGGTGATTCGACTGGCGGTCACGGACGAGGCGCCGGTGGCTCCCGAGCTGGCGCCTGCGCCCGAAGCTACGCCCACGTTCTTCGAGGTGCGTTTCGTCGACGAGGTGGGCGAGGCCATCTCCGGCCTCGCCGTCGTGGTGACGGCGGAAGGTAAGCCCAACAATCTCACCACCAGCGGCGGCGGGGTCGCGCGCCTCGACGGCGTGCGGGCGAGCTTCGCGAGCGTGCAGGTGGCGAGCATGCAGGCGCTCCGAGACATCATGGACCCGCGCTGGGAGAAGTTTCGCGAGGGCGACGCGCCGGCGGGGCCGGACGTGCTCGGCCTCATTCTCGGCGACGGCGATCTCGAAAGCCTTTCGCTCGAGGGCGCCGTTCCCAAGACGGTCGTCATCAGGCCGCCCCTCGGCAGGCTCTCCGTCGAGCTCTTCGACAAGACCGGCCGCTTCCGCCACGACAAGACCGCGTTTTCGATCAAGGGCCCGATGAGCTTCGAGGGAGAAACCGACGAGCTCGGCCGCCTGGAGTTTCTCGACGTCCTGCACGGCGATTACACGCTGACGCTGCAGGTCGACGTGGCGCGGCCGCGGCGGGTTCCCGAGGGTGAGACTCCCCCGCCGCACACGCCCGAGATCGACGAGTACGAAAGCGTCGTCGTCGCGCTGCCACCCGGCGCGTCCGCTCCCCAGGTCCGCATGCTCGGCGTCCTGCCCCAGGTGGTGATGGCGCGTCTCAGGGGCATGCTCTTCGATACGAACAAGAATTTCCTGTTGCCGAGCGCGATTCCGAGCTTGAAGAAAATCCGTCAGATCTACGAGCTCCAGAGCCCGAGCGAGCTTTTGGTGGTGGGCCACACGGACACGACGGCCCAAGCGTCGGTCAACGATCCCTTGAGCGTCGAACGCGCCGACAGCATGGCCGCATACTTGAAAGACGAGGTCGATCCGTGGCTCGCGATGTACGGCTCCGGCAAGCCCGAGAGCAAGCGCTGGGGGGCTCGTGAAGATCAGATGATGCTGAGCGCCCTGCCGGACTTTTTGACCAAGCCTCCCGAGGAAGACCCGGTCGTTTGGTTTCAGCGCACGCGCGAGCTCAAGATCGACGGCATCGCCGGGCCGCAGACGCGCACACAGCTCATTACCGAGTACATGCAGCTCGACGGCGTCACGCTCGAGGAAGAAGACGGCATCGACATCACCATCACCACGCACGGCTGCGGCGAGAACTTCCCCGTCGACGACACGGGTCAGGAGATCGACACGAACGCCGCGGACAGCAAGGAAGACCAGCTCGATCGCCGCGTGGAGCTTTTCTTTTTCGACAAGGACTTCGGCATCCGCCCCCCGCCGCCGGGCAAGAACTCCAAGCCCGGCAGCACCCAGTACCCCGAATGGCGCGCCCGTGCGGAGGTGCTCGAAGACGCGGTGCTCGACGAGAGTGCCGTCAAGGACTGCCACCTGGCCTACGAAGTGGAGGGCCTCGACGGCGAGCTTCTGGTCGAGGAGCCCTTCGACGTCACCGTCGACGAGGAGGAGGTCGAAGGGACGACGAGCGCCGACGGCGTCCTCGGCCTCTCTCCGCTCGCGGTCGACGAATACCGGGTACGCGTCGGCGACCAAGAGATGTTCCTGGCCGCGTTTCCCCTGACCGAGGCGCCCCGGCGTATCCGCGTCTTGCCGCCGACCGTCGAAGACTGATGCCCAATCCGCTCACGATGACGCTCGTTTCGTCGCGCCAGCAACGCAATCTGGCGCGGCCGGGAGAAACGGTGACGCTCGAGTTCCAGAAACCGCCGAAGCTGGTCACGGAGCTCGTGGTCGAGGTGTTTCAGACCGGGCTCCGCGTCGGCGCCGTGCCGCAAGGCGACCATCTGCTGGCGACCTTTCGCGGAGAGATCAAGGACAACAACCTCAACATCACGGGCGTGGAGCTCGCGCCGGTCGCGCGCGATCTGGACATGCCGCTCCTCATCAACGCGCCGGGCCTGTCGGCGCCGGCGCAAGTCGTGCTTACGGACAGCTCCCGGTTCATCTTCAGAAACGAGCTCACGGTACACGCGCGCGGCCGCATCGCGGGGCGCACCGAGACCTTCATCGGCCGCTCGGTGCTCGCGGTGGACTATCCGCTGTTCATGATCGCGCCGACGCCGACGGCGACCGTCGATACGTCGCTGAACTCGGTCGGGCGCTGGGCGCAGCAGTGGGCCGCCCGGGACCCGTCGCTTCGCACCCTGCTCACCATCGCGCCGCAGCCGAAGGCCACGACCGTGCTCGACAGCAACTACGACGAGCTCGTCACGCGCTGCGGCAGCGTCGCGCCGTTCTCCATCGTGGCGCTCGCGGTGGGACACGGCGACGGCGGCCAGGGCAACGCCGACGGCCAGCCGTGGTGCGACATCGTCGCCGAGGACGAGCCGCCTCGCCCCGACTCGAACAACCCGGGAGTCGAGCTCGTCGATCACTTGCTGCTCGTCACGCTCTTGCACCTCCGAGACGGCTCCGACGGCGTCGCGACCCCGGGGACGTTCACGACGCGCCGCCTGCGCGCGCTCAATCGCATGGGCGACGCCTTTCAGCAGGTCGCCGCTTCCGAGCTCGCCAAGTTCACGCGCGCCGAGTTTTCCGCGACGCGCACCGGCGGCCAGAGCGACAAACGCATTCCGGCAATCCGCAAGCTTTTGCTGCACACCTGCAACGCCGGCAACAGCATCGCCTTTTTGACGCGTTTCTCCGACCGCGTCCGCGTCCCGGTGCAAGCGCACACCGATTCCATCGTCTACGACGACGCGGCGGCTACGACCGATCCGCTCGAGGCGGGCTACGAGTCGAGCGGCGGCTCGGGCTCGACCACCGAATGGCCCACCTCCAAGGTGGCGGACGAAGCTGAGCCGCTCAATTTGTTGCCGCAGAACGTGGTGCCGACGCCGGGTAGCGCCGAAGACCGGGGCCCGCCCAGGCCCTTGCCTCCGCCTTGAAAACGTCGCGCGTCCTGCCGCTGGTCGTGCTTCTCGCCGCGCCTCGAGCGGGATGCTCGCCCTGCGTGCCGCGAGCCACGCCGGTGCACGAGCGCACTCGCGCGCGCGACGCTGGCGCGGCACCGCACGCCCCACGCGTCTCCACGCTGTCGCCCGTGCGCGCTACGGCGTTGGGCGCCCACCGGAGCTGCCCTGAGCAGATCTCGGTCGCCCCGGACGGAAGCCTCGCGCTCGCGGGCCGCGCGGATCCCGGCCCGGCCGCGCCAGAGCCAACTCCTCCCTGGCCTGAGGTCGCCCCCCCGTCCGGGGATCCGGGCTGGACCATTACCGTCGTCTTCGACGGGCAGGTGGAGTTTCGCCATCGAGTCGAGGACGCGGTCATCGCCGTCCGGGCCGTGACACGGCACCGCGCGGAGGCCTTCGTCAGTGTGGATGGAGCCCTTCCGGAACGCCGAATGGTTTCGGCGTCGGGCATCGAGAGCGCCGAGGCTCTGTCCGTCCCCCCGTTTGCCAGCCCCGAGCGGCAGGCTCGTATCGGCTGGGGCTCCGGCGCCGTGTTTGCCGAGGGAACCAAGCTCGGCCGCTACTCGCGCGCCGCGCGGTATTTCTCCACCTTCATCTTGCCCGCCGAAGCCCGTCTCCTCGCGGAAGCGGGAAGGTTCGCCGTTCGGCGGGGCGACGAAGTCGCTCTCGTCGACGCGGGCGGCACGACGTACTACGAAACCGGGCTGCCCTTCGGAGAACCCGAGCACCTCGCGCTCACGGAACGGAGGTCACTCTGGGTCGCGGGAACTCGCTTTCATCACCTGTGGCTCGATGAGCACGGGCAACGGTACGATGATCATCCGCCGCGCACGGCGTTCGCGGCGAAGCTCGACGGCACCGGCAGCGTCGCCGGAACCTGGGTTTTTCGCCGCGACACTCCGGATCGCCGGGGCGGCGTCTTTGCCGAGTCGATCGCCGTGACCGGCGAGCACGGAGTAGTCCTTTTGAGCACGCGGGGTCCGTGGCTCGTCAATCCGGACGAAGGTCCGCGCGAGCGGTTCGCTTCCGGCCTCTACCTGCTCGAGCTCGCGTCGGAAAAGGAGCCGGTCATCCATCGTCTCGAGGACTCCCAGATCGGCGGCGCGAGCCTGCTCACGCCACTCGGCGGGCGTCGCTTCGCGATGATTCGACAAAGGGTGCCGGACGAACTGCTCCGGGGACCGACCCGTCCGAGCCCGCGCGAGCTCCGGCAAAGGCGAGTCTGCGAGCTCTGGGAAGTCGAGCTGCCCGCGGCGGCGCCCTAGCCCCGAGTCACACGATGCGCGGCCGCACTCGCCGCGCACGACCGGATCTCTCCCGGTCAGTCAGCCTCGTCGACTCGCGTCCAGATCTGCTTCGCGAGCGACTGGAAGTCGACATAGGCCTGTCGCACCGCTCCCTGATGCCCGCCGATCGCACCGTCGGCGGGGCGCAACAGGAACATCGGCTTCTTGGCCTCCTGGGCCATGGGCATGAGCGATCGGTAGTCCTTGAGCTGGGCGAGACAGTACTCGTCGGATGCCACGCCAAGGCCTTGGATGGGCAGCTCTTCGCCAAAGGACTTCCGGTACACCTCCGGCATGCGGTCGATCCATCGCTGGAACGCCTTGACCGCGCCGCCGGAGAGCACCGAGTGTCTCGAGACCACGTAGCCGAGCGGGGACATCGCGCCGCCTGGAAGCGCGAAGTCGAGCGGGGGTGCGCGGCTCTTCCGGTCTTGCCATCCGCGGCGCCAGTCGTCGAGACGAGGGCCGACGTTGGCGAGGCCCTGCATGGAAAAGAGGTCGGGAGCGACCGGCACGACGACGTGGTCCGCCGCGAGAAGGGCGGAACGATTGATCGCACCGAAGTTCGGGCCGACATCGATCAGCGCGACGTCCGCGCCGAAGCGTCGCCCGACGTCGGCGATGACCCGGTGAAGGGCGGTGGTCACCCGGAACGCCCGTTCGTCGCGGTCGAGGCACTTCGGCCACTGCTGTGACAGATCGTCCTCGAGCTCGGAGAGCTGGAGGTCGCCGGTGACGAGCGCGACCTGCCCCGACACGCTCTCCGGCTCGACCCGATCGACGTCCCCCACCCCGCGTTTGAGGCGCTCGATCGCGCCGTAGATCGTCGGGCGGGGCTGCAATTGCCAGATCGCTTCGAGGCGATCGTCGGTGAGGCACATACTCGAGAGGTTGGCCTGCGGATCGAGATCGGCGAGCAGCGTCCGATGGCCGAGCTCCGCGAACATGAAGCCCAGGTGGTACAGGAGGGAGGTCTTGCCCACGCCACCCTTGTTGTTGAACAGGGCGATCGTCTTCACGTCTTCCTCCGGATCGCCGCCAAGATGTGGGCATCTTCGACGGTGAGCTCGAGGTCGGGGTTGCCGTTCCGCGAAAGAGCATGCCTGACAATGGCGAAGCCAACGCCGAACCGTTCGATGAAGCCGAGCGACTTGAGCGCCTCGGCGAGCGTGGGGTTGCGATAGTCGGTCACCCCTGGTTGTCCGAACGTCTGCCGGGTCACTTGACCGTACGGCCCGCCCGGGCTCTGGATCTCTACCCGGTCGTCGAACCAAGTAACCCGGACGGGTGCGTGGGTGCCCTCGTAGGTGCGGTGGAGAACCGCGTTGCGGATAAGCTGCCGGAGTGCCTCCTCGGGATAGTCGCGAGCATCGACGCGCCGCGGACCGCCCACGGTCGCAGCGCGAGCGATGTGCAACCGCACGATGTCGTCCATCTGGCGCAGTTGGTCGGTCACCGTGCCGGCGATCTCGCGATTGTCGAGCATGGGATCGACGAGGTTGGGGCCATCCACGCGGAGGAACTGGATGTACGCGCCCGGGATCCAGCTGCGAGGCTCCTTGCCAATCACGAGGATCGCAGTCACGGTCGGAGTGCCGTCCGGCCTGGCGAGCCGCAGGGCCCGAAGCTGATCGTCCACGGTGCGCTCATTCTGGGCGAGCGCTTCAGGTGAGATCGCCGCGGGCAGGAACTCGAGCTGGAATCGGGCGAGGTCGAGCTCGGCCATCGTAGCCCCCCGAACCGGATGCGCGTCGAAAGGGAGCTCGCCCCAC
>DASWGX010000094.1:0-12181 GCA_036393455.1 Polyangiaceae bacterium | reverse complement strand
GGCACGAGCGCATCGATCGCACCATCGACCGGCTGTTCGCGCACACGAGCGTGGAGGGCAGCGTGTTCACGGTGCTTTCCGGCGCGTACGGCAGCGGCAAGACGCACCTGATGTTGCACCTTGCCGAGCGGTCACTGAAAGACGGCCACCCGGTGTTCTGGCTGAATCTCGAGCGCATGAATCTGGACCTCGGCAATCCGCAGCGACACTTCGCGCGCTTGCTCGAGACGAGCGCGCTGCCGGCGCGGCGCCGTCCGAGCGCCGCCGAGCGCGCGGCCCTGTGGACCCGCGCCGGTGCTCGCTTGCGCGCGCTCGGCGAAGCGCTGAAGGAAATCGCCGCGGCTTCCGGGGAGGAGGCGCTCGCCGCGCACAAAGCGCTGTCGATCTCCGAGCAGGCGCGGGACCCGGGTCGCGCGCTGGAAGGCTTCCTGTGCGGCCGCGACTTGGAAAAGCGCTCGTCCGCCCCCGGGTATCGCCAGGATGCGTACCGGCGCCTCCTGCTCTGGATCGGGCTTTTGAAAAGACTCGAAGGCGCAGGCGGTCCGGTCTTTCTCATCGACGAGGCCGAGAACCTGTACACGGCCGGGATGAGCCGCGCCGCGCGCAAGACGGCGCTACGTTCGCTGGCTTTCTATTGTGGCGGCGCTTTGCCGAGCGCGTGCGTCGTGCTGGCCATGACGCCCGAGGCGCTCGTCGAGCTCAAGCGCGAGGCGCGGGAGTTGTTGGACGAGGTTTTCGACCAGAGCTCGACCTTGAGCTGGGAGGATGCGACGCTGTTCAAGCGCCGTTTGCAGCGCCTCACGCCGGAGCTGGTCCCGACCTTCACACGGCCGCAGAGGCTGGAGCTTTGTGCGCGCGTTCGCGCGACGCATCGCTCGGTGCGCGGCGACGTCGCGTTCGAAGATTGGGAACCGTACATCAAGCGAGTCACGCGCGAGCCGGAGCCTCCGCGGCGGCTGATTCGGCGGCTCGTGGACGAGCTCGAAGCGCGCTGGTGGGCGGGCTGACGGTCGCGACGCCGGTGAACGGCGCCGCACCCGGCAGCGACCTCAGCGGTCGATGCCCCGCGCGAAGGTGAAGAGCGCGACGGCGAGCAGGACGGCGCCCGCCGGGACGAGCGCGATGCCGGCTCCGGCGTCCCCGCTTTCGGCGCCGAGCCCCGCGAGCCAGAACCCTGCGGGAAGCAGCACCGTGGCCGAAACCAGCGCGCGCGAGCCGAGCCGCCGCCGCGACGGGTTTTTCCGGTGAAGGCGCGGTACGGCGAGGGCGATCACCACGTTGAAGAGCGACAAGAGCGCGCCGTGGGCGTGCCCGAGGCGCCAGAGCAAGCGGCGCGTTTCGTTCGCCACGTCGAGATAGAGCGGCGCCTTGTAGGCGTGCAGCGCCTCGAGACCGAGGCCGAGCAGCGCAAAAAGTAGCAAACCCCAGAGCCCGACGCGCAAATGCAGCGTCACTTCCGGCGCGTTCGGCTCATCGTCGTGCTCGGGCGGCTCCAAGCGTTACTCCGCGATCGTGACGGGTCGATCGTCCCGTCGCTGTTGCCATTCGAACAGAGTGTCGGCGTCGAGGCGTCCGCCAGCGTCGAGGAGCGGGCCGAGCGCACGCTGGCCGGCTCTGGTGCCGTTGGGCGAGAGCCGCGCTGCGACGTCGCGTGCCGCCTGCCGGCGCTCGCTCCGCTCGGCGATGAAGTCGTAGCCGGCGACGACGTCGCGTGCCGGCTTGGCGGTGTGGGGCGGCGTGCGGGCTGCCAAAATTTCGCCGAGCGAGCGGTGCGCGACGAAGCGCACGGCAGCGTAGGGATCGTCGAGCAACGGCGCGAGCGCGAGCGCTTGCCAGCCGTCGCCCGACGCTGCATGCGCGGCTTCGCGGCCCATGGCGGCGGCGACCACGACGCGCAGCGCCGCGTCGCCGGTAAAGAGCCAGCTCGCGGCGGCCGCCGGGTGCGGCGAGCGCGTCCCTTGCACGTCGAGCGCCATCCCGTCGGCGTGCGCTGCTTCGACGCCGCCCGCCGAGCTGCCGCCGCGCGCCGCCGGCAGCGCTGCGTTCACGTCGGCGCCCTCGCGCTTTCGCCGCGCGAGCTCTCCGAGTGTCCACTCGAGCGAACGGTCGAGATGGCAGAGATTGCACGCGTTGGGCTTCGTCGAGCTCACGATCCCCTCGATGCTCGGGCTGTCGATGCGATGCGATCGGATTGCCTTGAAGAGCGCGTAGCTCGTGTAAGGCATGTGGCAGTTGTAACAGCGGCTTCCGCTCGACGAGGCCGAGTGCCCGGTGTGGTCGGTGAGCCGCGCGGCGACGTCCGCGTGGCACTGCGTGCAGGCGCCGTCGGTTCGCATGCCTTCGGCCAACTGGTCGTCGGGGTCGCTTTCGTGCATCGAATGACAGCTCAGGCATCCGAGCTTCTGATCACCATGGCCGCGCGTGAAGCACGCAGATTCGATCATCGCGCTGTATTCACGCCCGCCGACGCGCATCGTGCCGTCGTCCCAAAAGAGACTGTCGAGAGTGGTATCGATCAGGGCCGCTTCTGACTCGGCCGAGTCGTAGCTCAAGAGCTGGCGTGACGGCTCGAGCGAATCCCCGGCGCGAAACGACTCCGAGAAGCCGGATTGCCACCATTGTTCTTCGTTCCGAGGGACGAAGTAGGCGTGGCACTGGCCGCAGATTGCCGAAGCGGTTCCGGCGTCGAGACGCCGCGGGTCGATGATGGTGGCGTCCGCCTCGCCGTCGCGGCGCGCGGCGTAGCGGGCGAGGGGGTTCTGGTGCCGCTCGGCGTGGCGCTCGCCCGGGCCGTGGCAGCTTTCGCACGCGATGCCCAGCTCTACGGCACGCGTGTCGAAGCGATCGAGCAAGAGGTCGTGACGCGGTTGTCCCGCCACGCTGTGGCACTGCACGCAGTTGCCGTTCCAGCGAATCGTGACCGGTTCGGCGTCGGGCGGTTGCAGGAACGCCGCCTGCCGCGGGATGAAGCGCGCGGCCTCGAGGTGGTAGACGACGGGAAGCTCGATGAGCTCGCGGCCGCGGCTTCCCGCGACCCAGTACGCCTGATAGTGGTGGGAGCCCGTGGTCATCACGACGCGGCGCTCGACACGTGGCGCGTCCGAGCCGCGGCCCATCGCGGCGGGCAGCGCGAGCGCGGGACCGAGATCGGGGTCCGGCAAGCGCGCCCAGTATTGTTCATCGCGGCGAAAGAGCTCGACGCTGCGTCCGGCGACTTCGAGCGCTACGCCGTTCCACGGCGCGAGCACGGTGCCGGCGTTTGCCACCTGTGTCATCGTGCGGTGAAAGCTCCGGTGCCAGCTCGCGTGCTCTTCGGGGTGACAGGATCGACAGGCGCCGGAGCCGACATAGCCCTGGTCGCGGTGCGGCGCGGGCAAGAGCTCCGCGGCAGATGCGCCGGCTTTCGGCCGGGCCGCGAGCGCGACGCAGGAAAGCGCGAGCACGGCGATCGCCCACGCGAGCCCGGAGCCGCGCGCGCGCTCGGCCGCGCCGAGCCGGACGACGAGCGGAAAAAGGCCGGCGCCGAGCGCGGCGAGCGAGAGCCAAAGCTGCACGCGGCGATGCTACACGAGGCCGCGCGCCGGTCATTCGCTCGGCGTCGGGTTCGACATGTTTCCGCAGCGGCCGGCGTTTTCGCAGGCGTCGAGCGAGATGCCGCGCTGCTCGAGCAGGACGAAGGCCGTCACGATGTTGAGCAGCGTCGCCTCCTCGCATGCGGGCAGCGCTTCACCGACGTCTTCGCTGAAAAACTCCGCCTGGTCGATGCACTCGCGAACCTCACCGACCGTGACGTCGCAGTCCTCACCGGGTCTATCGCACTCTCCAGGAGGTGGAATGGGGACGTCCACGCACTGGTCGTACGCCTCCTGGCAGTCGCTCCGCAGTTGCTCGAGATCGACGTCCGGCAAGCCGCCGTCGGTGTTTTCGAAGTCGACTCCGGACGCCGCGAGCGCGAGCGAGAGACCCACCGCGCGACAGTAGAATTGCTCGAAGGCTTCCGAATCGCGCAGGTCGTTCACCGCGTCCGTCAGGTCGTCGCAAAGATCGTCGAAGTCGTCGTCGTCCAGGTCCGTCACGGGTGTGTCGCGCGGCGGCCCGGAGGTCATGCCGCCGCTTCCGCTGCTCGAGCTACCGGACGAAGTGCTGCCGCCCCCGACGGTGCCCTCACCGCCCGCGCCCTCTCCACCACCGGCTTGTCCGCTGCTTCCGCCTTCGCTCGGGGCCGTGAACTCGTCGCGCGACGAAGAGCCGCCGCACGCGGCCGCGACGTACCCTGCGCCGGCGAACAGCGCCGCGGTACCGAAAAACCTCAGGCTATGATGCATCGCACACCTCCAAGCAAGAGCGAACGGGGCTGACCGTGCGTTGTCAAGGTTAGCTCGCTCGGGCAAGCGCGCCCAGCTTCTCCAATCGGGCTGTCCGAGATTGTCGTCGGAGATTGTAGGGTGTCTTGGGTGGGCGGGATGCCAAGGTGGGTTTTTGGACGCGGTGCGCCGCGCCGGCGTGCTACGTCGCTTCCCTGGACGTATCGAGGCTTCAGGTGTCCGCCATGACCGACCTCTCATCCCGACACAGGCATCGCAATCGAAGCAACGGCACGGGAACGGCGGTTGCCGTCGGAGCGCTCGGGTTGTTCCTCGCGTTCTCGACGGGTTGCGGCAAAGGGCCCTTGCCGCCCGCAGCGCCGACCACGAAGGCCGGGCCGCCGAGCTTTGCGGCGCCGAGCGATTCGCGCGAGCGGCACTTCGCGGGCATCGAACAGCTCACGTTCGGCGGCGAAAACGCGGAAGCCTACTGGTCGTGGAGCGGCAACGAACTCGTCTTCCAGGCGCATAGCGGTTCCGGCTGCGATCAGATCTACCGCATGCCGGTGTTTCCGAGCGCGGGCGAGCCCGTGCAAATCTCCCGCGGCGGCGCGAACACGTGTGCGTTCTTCTTTCCCGGCGATGAATCGGTGCTTTATTCCTCGACGCTCTTGGCGGGCGCCGAGTGTCCGCCCAAGCCTGATCGCAGTCAGGGCTACGTCTGGCCCCTCTACCCGAGTTACGACATTTTCCGCGCCCGCGCGGACGGGTCCGACGCGGCGCGGCTCACGGAAACTCCCGGCTACGACGCGGAGGCGACCGTGTGCTCGCGCGACGGCTCGATCGTGTTCACGTCCGTCCGCGACGGCGATCTCGAGCTCTACCGCATGGACGCAAACGGAAAGAACGTCGTCAGGCTGACGAATGCGCCGGGCTACGACGGCGGCGCGTTCTTCAATGCGGATTGCTCGATGCTGGTCTGGCGCGCGTCGCGGCCGACCGGTGAGGCGCTCGCCGACTATCGACGTTTGCTCGGCCAGGGACTGGTGCGTCCCGGCAAGCTCGAGCTGTGGGTCGCCAATGGCGACGGGAGTGACGCTCGCCAGGTGACGAGCCTCGGGGCCGCTGCCTTTGCTCCCTACTTTCACCCGTCCGGCAAGCGCGTGCTGTTCTCGACCAACTTCCACGTGCCCGGCGGGCGAGAGTTCGACATCTGGGCGGTGGACGTCGACGGCACACGGCTCGAACGCATCACCTACGCGCCCGGTTTCGACGGCTTTCCGATGTTCTCGCCGGACGGCAAGTACCTGGCCTTCTCGTCCAATCGCGCCTCGGCTCCCGGTACCTACGAGACGAACGTCTTCGTCGCTCAGTGGAACGACGCCGCGGTCGAGCCCACGGTCGTCACCGCCGCCGATCGCATCGGAGCCGACGCCGCCTGGCTCGCGGACCCAGCGCGAGAAGGCCGAGGCGTCGGCACCGAGGGCCTCGATGCGGCCGGCGCCTACCTCGAAAAGCGTTTCGCCGAGATTGGCCTGAAACCCGCCGGGACCCAGGGCTACCGCCAGCCGCTCGAGGTCGTGACCTCGGTACGCGTGCTGCCTGAGACGCGCCTTGCGATCGACGGCAAGGCGCTGCCCAAGGAGGCGTATCAGCCGCTGGTCATGTCCTCCGAAGGCGAGGTGACCGCCGACACCGTCGCGGTCGGTTACGGCATCGTCGACGCCGAACGAAAGATCGACGACTACGCCGGCGCCGACGTGCGCGGCAAGATCGCCGTGGTACGGCGCTTCGTTCCCGAGAGCGAAGCTTTCGCAGGCATCGACGACAAGCGCCGCTTCGGCGATCTCTACGAGAAGGCGTGGCTCGCGCGCGAGCGCGGCGCCAAGGCTCTGCTCGTCGTGGACGCGCCCGCGGTGCCGAAGGGTTCCGGCAAGGACTGGAAGCCGCCGGACGAAGCGGCGTTTCCCTCGCTTTCGCGGCGCGGCTACGGCGACGCCGGGATCCCGGTGGTGATCGTCAAACGCGACGTCGGCGCCGCGCTCTTCGCGCGCCGCGCTCGCGTGTCGTTCAACGTGAAGCTCGGCCTCGAGCAGCAAAAGGTGTTCAACGTCGCGGGCCGGCTCGAGGCCGGCGGAACGCCGAAGCAGCCGCAGCCGCTCGTGCTCGGAGCGCACTACGACCACCTGGGCTTCGGCGGTTTCGGCTCCCTCGCCCCCGACAGCAAACAGCCGCACCTCGGCGCCGACGACAATGCCTCGGGAACGGCCGCTCTGCTCGAAGTGGCGCGCGCCCTCGCCGAGCAGCGTGGCGGGCTCCGGCGCGACGTCGTGTTCGTCGCGTTCACGGCGGAAGAAATGGGTCTGCTCGGCTCGACCCACTTCACGCGCGAACCGCCGCCCGGAATCGACATGGCCCAGATTTACGCGATGCTGAACCTCGACATGGTGGGCAGGCTGCGTGAGAACCGCCTCGTCGTGCTCGGGAGCCAGACCGCCGCCGAATGGGACGCCCTGCTCGAGCCCGTCTGCCAAAAGAGCGGGCTCGAGTGCAGAACCAGCGGCGACGGCTTCGGCCCGAGCGACCAGACGTCTTTCTATGCGTCGGGCGTGCCGGTGTTGCATTTCTTTACCGGTGCGCATTCCGACTATCACAAGCCGAGCGACAGCGTCGATCGTCTCAACCTGACCGGCGCCGCCGCCGTTTCCGCGATCGTCTCCGGGGTTTTGACCGAGCTCTCGCGTCGAGAAGCTCCGCTGACGTTCCAGAAGGTAACGCCCGTCGCCCCGGGCGGTGACTTGCGTTCCTTCAATGCGTCGCTCGGGACCATTCCCGACTACGCCGGTCCCAAGAGCGGCAAAGGTGTCCTGCTCGCGGGCGTCCGGACTGGCGGCGCCGCCGAACAGGGCGGGCTGACGCGCGGCGACGTGCTCATCTCCCTCGGTCCGCACTCGATCGACAACGTCGAAGCGCTCATGTACGCGCTGAACGCGCTCGAGCCTGGCCAGCGCGTCATTGCCGTCGTGCTCCGCGATGGCAAGCGCCTCGAGCTTCCGGTCGCGTTGCAGGAAACCGGGCGCGGACACTGACGCGCGAAGCGCGCTCGGCCCTCAACGCTGGTGCGGCGGGATGGTTCGAATCTCTTCGGAGAACCGCCTATGCGCGGCCAAGTCGACGGGTCTGTGCTTCACCGTCGTGCTCGGCGGATACTTCCCCGTGTAGTTGTCGCCCTTCCAGTTTCTCGCCGGCCTGATCGGCCGCGGGACGAAGCCGCCGCCGCAGTTCGGGCAGACGTTTCCCAGGAGATCGTCGGCGCAGGTTGCGCAGAAGGTGCACTCGAAGCTGCAGATGCGGACATCGACCGCGTCAGCTGGAAGAGCGCGATTGCAGTGTTCGCAGGTGGGTCGAAGCTCGAGCATCAAATACCATGGTCGGCCCTAGCGTCCCTCGAACAGCCGTTCGTAGTGACGCAAGACGGCACGGTTGTTGAGACGGCCCCAAAACGTGCTGACGCCCAGCCAGATGGCGAGGCCGTTGAGATCGGAGAAGATCTCGGGGAGGTAGCGAGGCGGGTGAACGACGCCTTCGTGCGCGCGCTGAGCGAGGACGGGGATGTCGTCGAGGGCGACTTTGCCGACGAACATCCAGCGAATCAGCTCCGGGCGTCCGGCGGCGATGGCGCTCTGCATGAAGTTGTAATTTTGGACGATGCCCTTGGTGTAGACGATGTCCTTCGTGAAGGGTGCGCCGCCGTCGAGGACACCGCCGCGAAAGACGCGCTGCGTGTTCCAGAAGCAGATTTCTTCGTCGTAGCCCTCGGTTCTGAACCAGTCGAAGACTTCGAGGAAGCTCGCGCCGTCTTCGGCCTTGTCCGTCGCGAGCACGCGGTCGTTGAGGCGCCGCGCGCGGTGCGGGTAGCTGGCAAGGGTGAGCACTTCGAGCAGCGCGGCGAGGCCTTCCTGAGCAGCGGCCGTGCGCGGAGGGCCCTTGGCAAGCCAGTGTGCGACGGGCTGGAGCTGCCCGTTGAGGCTGGTGGCAACGTGAGCCCAACCCTCGTGCACCTCGAGCACGCGGATGTCGCGTTCGCTGAACAGGGCGGCCTGACGCACTTTGACGTAGTCGCTGCCGGCGGCGGCGTCCGCCAGGATGCCGTCGTCGATGACGACGCTTACGGTGCCGCCGCCGAACACACGTTCGAGCCGTTGGTTCAACAGTTCCACGACGCGTTCCGCCGGGATGTTTCTGACCGGCATCGGACCGAGCAAGCTGTCGTCGAGCTGCGTCAGGATGTCGTACATGTCGAGCGCGATGTCGCGCACCTGAGTGACTCCGTCGGCGAAGCAGTCGCGCGCCGAGCCATAGAGGTCGCGGCTGAGCGCGTAGAAGCCCGGCGTGCCGCGCGCCTCGAGCATTTCGACGACCAGGCGGTATTCGCGGGCGGTGGCGCTGAGGATGCTGCCGATGGCGTCCTTCTCGCCGAGCTCGCGATCGATGGCCGCTTCGAGCTCGCGGAACTCGGCGCGCTTCGCCTTGGGATCGAAGCCGAGGGCGATTTGGGCATATTCGGCGGCGCCGAGCCGCGGCGGCTCGCGGAACCCCGAAGCCTTGAACTGCTCGAAGATTTCCGGGGGCCAGCGAATCGCATTGAGCACGCGGATCGGCCGCTGAGCGTCGACGACTTGGCGCGCGAGCAGACTCAGCCGCTCCTTGTAGGAGCGCCAGGGACGCCTCACCGGCGCCGGCCGAAGTGATGCGGGCTGAGCCACGAACGAGATAGCGTAACGGCAGCGCGCACAAAAAGCGAATCGCTTGTGCGCTCGCGCCCGCCGTTTCGGCAGCGTTTCTGGTTCAATAAGGCTTCAATACGAGAATCTGAGAGAAGCTCCGGTGCTGACGCCGCCCTCGGCCGCCGCACGCGCCTGGTAGCCGCCGCGCGCCGCCACGGACCAGCCGCGACCGAGCTCTGCCTCGAGCTCGGTGGTCAGCCGTACGCCGAAATCGCGCGCGTGCGGCATGTCCGTGACTTCGACGTGCGGAGAAACCGTGAGCCAGGCGTTTGCCGGGATCGCGAGACTCGTGAAGAAGCGAGTGCCGAAGATCTGGATCGCTTCGAAGCCGACCTCGAGGCGCCGTCCGTAGGGTTCGCCGATCAGCACGGCGCCGCCGGCCCCGACGGAAAAGCCGACTTCGGTCAAACTGGTGAGAAACTCGGCGTCCAGGTAGACGAGGTCGCTCAAGCGAAAACGTACGGAAGGCGCGCCGTAGTTCAAGCCGACGTCGAAGCGTTCGGCTTCGCTCGCCGAGGCGACCGCCGTTTCGACGGGCACCGGCGACTTGCCGCGCACGACACCGGCGCGCAAGGTAAATTCACTCACCACTCGGAGCGGCCGATACGTGTACGCGCCCTCGATGCGGTAGTAGCGATCGCGCACGGTCCGTTCGACGACGGCTCCGTTCGAAAGCGACTCGGCCGTGCTGGTTCCGAAGTCGACGTAGTCGACCGACGAGGAGAATTGGTTGCGGCCGCCGCCCGCGTTCGCGAGCAGCCGGCGCTCCTCGACGTCGTCGAGCCGGTCGATCAGAGCGACGTCGTGCGGCTGCTCCGGCGACGCAAAGGCGGCGAAGCGCTCGCCGTCCGTGGTCTCGACCACGATGGCGTACTCGAGACGGTCGGCCGCGAGCTCCGCGGCGCTCAGCGTCACTCGACGGTCGATGCCGGAATCGCGGAACTCGCGGCTTCGATACTTTTTCGTCCTCGTCGTGCGGAACAGCAAGGACGCCCTCCGCAGCGCTTGCGGGTGCTGGGCCGTGATGGCGAGCGTGAGGTCGTGATTCCGATCCGCCACGGCGGGGGCGGAGTGGTGCACGAGCGGGCGCGGCGCCAGCGTGGACGGCGCCGCTCGTTCGGCCGGCGCGGGCGGCTTTGCTTCGGCCGGTACCGATGCTCCCGGGCCTTCCGTCGGTTCCGCCGCTTCGACGGCGGCGCCGAACAGGGCGACCGAGAGGATCACGAGAACGCCGGTACGAGCGCGCGTTACCATCGGTACTTCACTCCTCCCCCCAAGCCGGGGCCCGCGTGACGGATCGTTCGTCCTTGATACGAGCCTCGAAGCGACAGGACGAGCTCCGGAAAAAACTCGTAGCCGACTTCGGCGATCGCTCGCGCGCCGACGTCGCTGGTGTCTTCGGCGAGAGTCGGCGGCGCGGGCGGTGTCGGTGGCACGGTCGGGGCGACCGCGCTGCGTGCTCGAGTGCCTGCGGGTTGGTTGGTGACCTCGGTGCGAAACAGCAGCAAGAAGCGCGGGATCGACTGGAGCTCGATCTGCGTGATGCCGCGCACACCCACGCCGCCGAGCACTTCTCCGCCGAGCAGCAAGTTCGTCTCGCGGTCGTTGCCGAGTCGCAGCAGCAACTGCGCTCCGGAGGTCACGCCCGCGCCGTCCAGGCCCGCCGCGAGCCGGCCGATGACGCCGACGAAACGGCTCACGCCGTATTCGCCCTCCAGGTAGCCGTAGGTCAATCCCACGCGGCGCGGCGGCAGCCCGAGCTCGTCCAGCTCTTCGAGCGACCCGCCGCGACCGCGATAGACGCCGAACCCCATGCGGGTTGCCCGGAGCCCCTCGTCGCGAAACCGCATGCCGAACTCACCTTCGGTTTGCCAGGCCGTGTCGTTGCCGCGAAGGTTGTTCCAGTCGGCGTAGTCGGTGTGCACGCGGAGCTCGGCAACGGGAACGGGTCCGGGCGCTGCGTCGAGCGTCGTGACGGCGACCGGCACCGGATCCTCGGCGCTGCCGAGCACCGCGTGCCCTTTTCCGTCCGGGGCAACCGCTTCCACGAAGTAGTGAAAGTGCGGCGCCGGAACGGGATCGGGAGTCGTGAAACGAAAGTAGCCGTTTCCCATCGGCTGCATCGGCTGCGCCTCGAACCCGTCGGAAACCTCGCCGCGCCCGGCGCTCCGAAAGTGCATGACGGCGCCCTCCGCCGACGCGAGCTCGACGACGATGGTGAAGCGTGAGCCGGCGACCACGCGTTCGGGCGGCGCTGCCGACACGACACGTGGCAGCGCGTTCTTGGCGAAGTGCTCCGTCAGCCCCAAAAGGTGCGACAGCGCCCGGGCTTCTTCGTCGAGCAGCGGTGAAAAGCGGCTATTCGGAAAGCGCTGCGCGAACTCCTCGTACGCGGCCACGCGCTGTTCCGGCGTCGTTCCGCGCAAAGAGTCGAAGAGCGCCACGACGGCTCGGGCGTCAGGGTCCGCCACCGCGGCGGGCCCTGTGCCGGCGGCGCTCGGCGCGCAGGCCGCTGGACTCGTGTCTCGTGCGACGGCGCTGTCCGGCGTTCGCGAAGGTTCGTGCGGCAGAGCCCAGGGTACGTGTGCCGGTCGGAAGACGACGATATCGCCCACACCGGGCTGGCGGCTGAGATCGCCGTCGGGAACCGCGAGCGAGAGCTCGTCCTGGACTTGCACCAACCGCACCTGACCGATGCGGAAGCGGTCGGTCACCGTGCGACCGCTCACCGGGTGCTTGAGTCGAAGCTCGCGCCAGAGCTCGAGACGGTCGTGCTCGTGCGCCCCGTCCGCGCGCGCGATGTCGACGACCAGATCGCCGGCGTCGAACGCGATGATGCGACCTTCGACGCGCGCCGCGGCCTCGGCACTCGATGGTGCGGTCGACGCGGGAGCCGGCGTGTCCGGCGCGGCAAGCACGGGCTCGGCCGCGCACGTGGCGAAGACGACAGCCGCGGACAGCGGGGGGAGCCGCGTCGCGGCCGCGCCGAACGTCCCTCGGAAGCGATGGTCGCCCATGTCCTGCCCCCTTCAGCAAGGGACGCGCCACGGCGAGCAATTCAATGATATTAGCTAGTTACGCGCTTCACGG
>DASWGX010000093.1:0-4421 GCA_036393455.1 Polyangiaceae bacterium | reverse complement strand
AACACGACCTTGGCCTTGCCGCGATCGGCGCCCGCGGCGAGCGTCGTGACGTCGCACTGTGTCTTGAAACCGTCGCTGCTGGTTGCGACCGTGCCGGCCGACTTTTTCCAGAACACCGCGCTCGCGTCGCTGCGTTTGCCGAGCCTCGCGGGCGGCGCGTGCGCGAAGGAGGCCGCCTTGGTGGCGTTGTTGTTGCCCGGATCGGCGAAGGTGAAACGAACCTTGATAGGGCAGGCGGTCGCCTTCTTGGCGCCGGCCGAGTCGAGCAGCAAGACCTGAGCCTCGACGTTCACGATCGAGTTCGGGTTGTTCATGAAGATCTGCGTTGCGGTCGGCTTGAGCACCTTGAGCTCCGCGACTTTGACGGCCGTCGACTTTTGCACGAGCTTGCCGCCCACCGCTTCCAGAATCACCCGGTATGGAGAGTGGGCCGGGTCGACGAACTTGCCGCTCAGCACGCCCGCCTTGTTCCCCTTGCCGTTCCAGCTCAGGGTTCGCTTGCCGTCCACGCGCTCGGCCGCCGTGAGCTTGCGCTCGAAAACTTTTTTGCCCGCGTACTTGTCGCTTTCCACGCGCAGCTTGACCTCCTCGGTCGCAAGCCCCTTGATTTCGTACTGGAGCTTGAGGCTTTCCGCGCCGGACGCGAACTGCGCGGGCAGCGTGAAAGAAAGGTCGCCGCGGACGCGCAGCTTGTGGCGGCGGCCAGAGCGAGCCGGGACGCCCCTTTTCAGTCGCCCTGGCGATACGGTCTTTGCTGCCGCCACGCCGGGCAGCGTAGCGAATCCGGCGGCGCTTGCGTACCGGTTTGTGCCTCGTGACAGCGGCGGCGCCCCTTGATACGCTCCGTTTCCATGCCGGGCTCGGTGCGTATCGTCTTCGACCCGCGCGTCCACCAGGTTCGCGACGAGCTTGCGGTCGTCGGCGGGACGCTCGACCTCGCGCGCTTCGGGAAAAACCCGTCTCAGGTGAAGCCCGATCAAGAGCACGCGGCGCGGCTCGTCTTCCACGCGGCTTTCATCGACAAGCCGAGGAAGGTCAGCAAGCCTTCCTTCAGCCCCTTCGCCAAGCTTTCCGGCAAGGTGAAGCTCGAGGGCACGACCCCGAAGTTCGTGCTCGCGCCGGATGCCAAGCTCGAGCACGACGGGCCCGACGCCGAGCGGCCGCGCCGCCTCAAGCTCCAATACGGTCTGACCTTCGTGAATCAGGCGGCCGACGCGGCGGCGGTCGGCGAGCTCAAGCTGCCCGAAGCGCCGCCCGGCGCCCGCTTCTTCGAGCTCGGTATCGAGCTCGAAGTCGACGGCGCTGCGGAGGCGAGCGTCGACCAGAACGACCGGCTCGACGTGCCCCTCGACGGGGTGAGCTTCTTCGAGGCGGAGCTTCTGGACGAGCAAGACCAACCGCTGGCGAGCCGCGACTTCGAGCTCGAGCTTCCCGACGGCTCGGTGGTCAAGGGGCAGAGCGACGCCGCGGGCGTCGTCGGCGTCGATCCGGTGCCGCGCGGCGAGTGCGTGCTGCGCGTCGTATCGCCTGCCGGCTAGCGAGCGGCGGGGAGCTCCACTTCCCAGAGCTCGCAGACTCGCTTTGCGTTGCGAGCCGTTCTGTGCGCATGGCCTGTTTCATGACATGCTTGGCAGCGTGACTCAGCCACGCTGGTCGATCGACAGGGATGATCCTCGCGCACCGCCGCCGGAAATCTGGGAGCGCACGAGCGAGCAAGAGCGGGCGCGGCACTTCCACCGGACATGCCCCTGGAACTCCATCCACCGGAGGGTGATCCGCACCGCAAACCGAAAGAGCGAGCGCGAGACGCGCTGGATGAGTTCTTTCGCCGCATTGGGCGGCGCGTCTACATTTCGAGCGAGCTCGTAACGTACCATCCCGGGGCTAGCGGAACCACTGGCCCCCCGTGGTTAGCCGAGGTGTCTAGCCGTTCAGGCCCGATTTGATTCCGAGCTCAGTCGAGAACGCGTTCGCACACGTAGCCCAGGCTGACGGAGCACGCGCGATCGTTCCAGTCGCTTCCTCCAAGCGTCAGCGCCAAGCACTTTTCTGGGTCGGCGACGACGGTGCTGGAATCGTTCGGCTCACCCGGAGCCCAGTTGACGAACGCTTCCTGCTGGGAGGCGCCATCCGACCCACCTTCCCAGAAGACATCGCCGTTCGCCCAGCGCCAGACGAGTTCGTCGTCGCGTACGCCGCCGAGCCACACGTTCGTGCCCACGGTCTCCGCGGCGTAGCCAGCAATCGCCTGGTTTTCGGCTTCGGAAGCCACGCTGGCAAGCTCGGCGCGGCGCAAGGCGCAGTCGTGGGCCGCGGCAGCGTGCGGCAAGGTCCGCGGGCACACCAGATACTCCGTGGGGCCGTCCTGAAAAGCAGGGCAGCTTTCGAGCACGTCCGCTTCGGGCGTGCCGGCATCGTCTTCGACGACCACGGTCGGATCGAGGGTCACCGAGCACGCGGGCATGAGAACAAACGCGACGGCAATCGGGCTGCTCCACAAAAGACCCGACTGCAGCACGGCGGTAGAGTGACACAAGCAGCCGCTTGCGCCAACGGACCCGTTGGCGGCTGCTCCGGCCCTCTGCTACGAAGCCCCGCGGTGATTCGCGTCAAAGCTTCTCCGTCAACGCCGTCGCCTCGACCACCGGCAACGGCGGACAGAGGCGCGCGCCTTTTGGTCGTGGGAGGACAGACCACCCATGCGGAAGTGTTGTACGCGCGACTGTCTCCCGTCGTCAATCGGCTGATCTGGACGTTCTTGGGGCCCGACAGCGAGTGCGACGACATCGCCCACGACATCTTCGTCAAGATTCTACGCAGCGCCAGCAGCGTGAAGCAGTCCGATCGCCTCGAGGACTGGGCGGCGCGCGTGACGATGAACACGATCAAGAACGAGTTCCGGCGCCGAAAGCTACGACGCTTCGTCTCCCTCCACGCAACCACCGAATCCAACACGCCGCGTTGCCATGTCGATTTCGAGGGACGAGAGCTCCTGATGCGCACGCAGGCGCTGCTCGAGCGCCTCCCGACCACGGAGCGCATCCCGTTGACGCTGCAACTGCTCCGGCAAGCGAGCGTGGCAGAGATAGCGCACCTTTGCGGCTACTCCACACGCACCGCGAAACGTCGTCTCAAGTCGGCCAAAGCGCGCTTCTTGAAACTGGCGCAGAGCGAGCCGACGATTTTGGCGCGCCTCGCCCCTTGGGGGGAGGAGCCCAGTGACTGACCTCGAGCCGCTCTCCAGCGCGCTGAGGCGCGAGCTAGGATCCCCGAGCGTCGAGTGGTACGAACGTCAGCGGCAACGACTGCTCCGCGCGGGGGCTCTCGAAGCGTCCAAGCCCGGGCGAGGCAGGCTTGCTCGCCTACCTGCTGCTGCTCTCGCCCTGACAGCGCTGGCCGTGGTGACGGCGGGGGCCGTTTACTTCTTGCGCCAGCACGATACCTCCGCCGCTGACCCGCCGGAGAGTGGCAGCGTTTGGCTCAGCGCGGACGCAGGCCGGAGGTTTTATCGCACTGCAGACGGCAGCCAGATCTCGCTCTCCCGCGGGGCACGCGGTCGTTTGTCTTTCCGCGCGGCCACCAGCGATTTCGACCTCTACCAGGGCACCGGGCTTTTCGATGTCAAGCGGCAGCCGGGGCGTGCTTGGTCCGTCGTCGCTGGACAGTACGAGGTGCGCGTCGTCGGGACGCGTTTCAGTGTCCACTACGAGCCTCCAGAGTCGCTCCGTGTCGAGGTGGAACGCGGAGCCGTGGCCGTCGTCTCGCCTTCCCATGAAGTGCCGGTACGATTGCAGGCGGGCGACCGGTTGACGCTCGAGGGCGAGCGGCTCGTTGTCGAACAGCACGAGCTGAAACAGGCTGGAGTGCCCGCGCCCCGCAGCTCGGAGCCACGCGAAACTGCCGAGCCGCAGACGCCGCCGCACGAGGCGGGAGAGCCGTCCGCTCCCGCCCGCGGGACCCACGAGCCAACCTGGCGAACGCTCTACAAGAAAGGCGAGTACCGAGCTGCACTGGCGGCGGCGCAGAAGCTGGGCTTCGACGGGCTACTGAGCGGGCTCGATCGAGCGGCCCTGACCGATCTCGCAGATGCGGCTCGGCTCAGCGGTGGGACGGGACCCGCCTTGCGTGCCCTGCGAGCCCTCGAACAGCGCTTTCCTGGCTCACCGGCAGCCTCCGAAGCGGGGTTTCTGATCGGAAGGATTCACGCGGCGCAGGGCAACTCGGGGTTGGCCGTCGAGCGCTTCGAAAACTACTTTCGAAGGGGACCTAGAGCGCGGTACTCCCTCGAAGCCATGGGTCGGCTCATCGAGCTGTACTCGAGCCAAGGACGAACGAACGAAGCCCGCAACATGGCCGAGCTTTATCTGAAGCGGGCCCCGAATGGCCCTTACCAGCGTCTTGCCCGATCCGTCCTTTCGCGA
>DASWGX010000092.1:0-5819 GCA_036393455.1 Polyangiaceae bacterium | reverse complement strand
GCTCACTCCGACCACGAAAGCAGCCCACGGCGACCACGACGTTTCGGCGTCGCGCGAGGAACTCTTGGCGCGCACGGGCATGGCCCCCACCGACTTCGATCGAGCGGCCGAGCTCGCGCTCGCGCTGTTCGAGGCGGGCCGGCGCCATTGCGCGGAGCGCGACCTCATCCTGGTCGACACCAAGTACGAGTTCGGCAAAACGCCGGACGGCGAGATCATCGTCATCGACGAAATCCACACACCGGACTCGTCTCGTTTCTGGTACGAGCAGAGCTATCGTGAGCGCTTCTCGCGTGGTGAAGAGCCGGAAAGCTTCGACAAGGAATACGTACGCCGCTTCCTGTCCGAAATCGGCTTCACCGGCGACGGCCCGCTGCCCGCGCTTCCCGACGCCGTGCGCGTCGAAGCGGCGCGCCGCTACATCGAGGCGGTGGAGCAGATCACCGGCTCCGCCTTTCAGCCGACGCTCGGCGACCCGCTGCCGCGCTTGCGGAAAAACCTCGGCCTGTAATCCCGCGCGGCCATGTCGCCAGGCGCAGCCATGTCGCCAGGCGCAGCCCCATGTTGCCGGGCGAGGCCGGCAAGCTGCCGGGCCGGGGCGGCAGGAGCGGCTTGTCCTAGCCGCTTCCGAGCCTAGACTCCTTGGCGAATGTCCGGCTCGCCCGTTTTCGTGGTTTCAGCAGCTCGCACGCCGATCGGCTCCTTCCTCGGTGCGCTCGCGCCGCTGCGAGCTCCGGAGCTCGGTTCCCTGGTCCTCCGCGCTGCGCTCGACCGCGCCGGCGTCGCGCCCGCACTCGTGGACGAAGTGTTCGTGGGGCAGGTTCTGAGCGCGGGTGCGGGGCAAGCTCCAGCGCGGCAAGCCGCGCTCGGCGCCGGGGTGCCGAATAGCGTGCCCTGCACGACGGTGAACAAGGTCTGCGGCTCCGGGCTGCAGACGGTGATTCTCGGAGCGAGAACGATTGCTCAAGGAGACGCGGAGCTGGTGCTCGCCGGCGGCATGGAGTCGATGTCGAACGTCCCGTACTATCTCGACCGTGCGCGCCAGGGTTACCGGATGGGCGACGCCAAGCTCGTGGACGGAATGATTTTCGACGGTCTCTGGGACCCGTACAACGACTTTCACATGGGCCGCGCTGGAGAGCTCTGCGCCGCCGAGTATCAGCTCACCCGCAACGCCCAGGACGCCTTCGCCGCCGAGAGCTATCGCCGGGCCCGCAAGGCGAACGAAGACGGATCTTTCGCGGCCGAGCTCGTCCCGGTCCAGGTGCCGCAGCGAAAGGGCGCCCCGGTCGTCGTAGGGCGCGACGAAGAGCCGTTCCGGGGCGACCCCGAGCGGTTCGCGAAGCTCGAGCCCGTTTTCTCGGCCGACGGAACCATCACGGCCGCCAACGCCTCCAGCATCAACGACGGCGCGGCGGCGCTGCTCCTCGCGAGCCAATCCGCCGTCGAACGTCACGGGCTCGAGCCCCTGGCGAAAATCGCCGGCTTCGCCGCGGCGGCCCAGGCCCCCGAGTGGTTCACGACCGCTCCGGTCAAGGCAACCCAAGCGTTGCTCGAAAAGGTCGCGTGGTCGCCGGCCGACGTCGACCTGTGGGAGATCAACGAAGCATTCGCGTGCGTCACCATGGCCTGCTCCAAGCTCGTCGGGCTCGACCCCGAGCGCGTCAACGTGCGTGGCGGAGCCGTCGCGCTCGGCCACCCCATCGGCGCCTCTGGCGCGCGCATCCTGACGACACTGCTGTTCGCGCTCCGCGACGCTTCCCTGCAGCGCGGCGTGGCATCGATCTGCATCGGCGGCGGAGAAGCGCTGGCCCTCGCGGTGGAGCGACACCGCGCATGAGCACGGACGTGGCGGACGAGAGCACCGAATCTGGTTTCGTGGCCATGAGTTACGTGCTCGGCGCCCGCGGTGAAGCGCTGACCGCCGGGCTTTCGCGGCCCGGCCTCGGCGCGCACGCGCTGCGTTCGCGGCTCGAGCACGTCGAGCGCGAGGCTCGAGCGCGCCACCTCGCCGTCGAACTCGCGAAGCTCGTACGGGCCCTCGCCGCGCGGGAGCTTTCATGTCGATAACCCGCGGCCGACGGCTCGAGGCCCGACGCGCCGAGCACGCCGTTCCGATCGCCCCTGCGCGCACCGAGCCCGTCGCGCGCGGGCGGCGCGTGCCGCGAGTGTGGGCCGAAGCGCTGGTGCGCGCCGACGCCGCCGTCAAGGACGCGGAGCGCCGCGCCGCCGATCTCATCCGGCAAGCCCAGGCACAAGCGGCGGAGATCCGGCTCCGCGCCGAGGAAGAAGCGCGCGCCGACGCCGCAGCGTCGCTCGCGGCGAAGCTGATTGCGCTTTCGGAACACGAGGCGCGATTGACCGAGCGCCAGCTCGATCGAATCGTCGAGATCGCGAAGCTTCTCGCCGAACGTCTGCTCGGTCGCGCGCTCGAGCTCGATCCGGAGCTGGTCGTGGACCTCGCGCGCCAGCTGCTCAGGGAAGCTCGCGGCGCTCGCCACATCGTGATCGGCGCGCACCCCGAGGACGTCCCCCTCTTGAGCCACTCGCTCCGGGCGCTGGGGCTCGACCCGGCGCTCGCGAAGGTGGAGGCAGATCCGCAGCGGGTGCGCGGAAACCTGCGCCTGGTTACCGAGATCGGCATTCTCGACGGCAATCTATCGCCACAGCTGGAACGTCTCGCGCTGCGCTTGCGCGAGTCACTGATCGAAGTCGCCGATGTCCCTTGATCGTACTTTGGACGTTCCGCCTTTCGACCGCGAGGGAACACTGCGCGGAGCTCCGCCCGACTCGCGCGGCGCCCCGCAAGAGCCCCATCGTTTCGACTGGCGCGTCAACGTGGTCCTGTTCGCCGCCACCGTCGTCAGCGTGTTCTTGGCCGGCGCCATGTTCGGACTGCCGGGCGCGCCCGTCGTGGAGCTGCCGCGCGGCTGGAGCGGCTTCGGCGCGTTCCTGGCGAGCGGCTGGCGTTTCGCGCTGCCCCTCTTGGCGATCCTCTTGGCGCACGAGTTTGGCCACTACTTCGCCGCACGCTGGCACCGCGTTCCGGCGTCCTTGCCGTACTTCGTTCCGCTTCCGATGCTCGGGTTCGGCACGCTCGGCGCGATCATCGCGATGCCGGCGCGAATTCGCTCCCGCAACGCGCTGCTCGACATCGGCGCCTCCGGGCCGCTCGCCGGCATGGTCGTCGCGCTTCCGGTGATCGCGATAGGGCTTCGGCTTTCGCCGGTGCTCGAAGTCGCGGGGCCCGGTATTCAGGAGGGTCAGAGCATCCTTTACCTCTTGATGAAGTACTGGTTCGTCGGGCCGATTCCGAGCGGCTACGACGTCTTTCTTCATCCGACGGCCTTCGCCGGCTGGGCCGGCTTTTTGATCACGATGATCAATCTGATCCCCTTTGGTCAGCTCGACGGCGGTCACATCGCGTACGCGCTCTTTCGCGATCGGCATCACGCGATGGCGCGCTGGGTCCGCTCGAGCTTGCTCGGGTTGTTTCTCTACAACCTGATCGTTTTCGTCGGGCCGGTCGTCGCCGGCAACAGCACGCTCGGTCTCGGCGAAGCGCTCAACAACTCGGTGTTCTGGTTGCTCTGGTTCGGGCTTTTGTTCCTCTTGGCACGCCTTTCCGGAGGCGTGGAGCACCCGCCGACGGAGCCCGGGCCGCTGAGCCCGGTACGGCGCAAGGTCGCGTGGGGGACGCTGGTGCTGTTCGTGCTCTTGTTCATGCCGACCCCGCTCTCGACCTACTGAGCTCGGCTGCCCAGGGAGCCCCTTCAGGCGAGCGCGAACCTGCGGCGCAGCGCGGCGCGCACGACTTCGGGCGCGTAGCGGCTCACGTCCCCGCCGTGGCTCGCAATCTCACGCACGAGGGACGCCGAGATGAACCCGTAGTTGGCCCGCGTCGGCAAGAATACGGTATCGATCTCGGGCCGCAAATCGGCGTTGGCGTGGGCGATCTGCAGCTCGTACTCGAAGTCCGTTCCCGCGCGGAGGCCGCGCACGATCACGCGCGCGCCGATCTTACTCGCAAAGTCGACGAGCAAGCCTTCGAAGGTGACGACGGTGACGTTCTCGTAGTCGGCGCAGATGCTGCGCAAGAGCTCCAGCCGTTCCTCGAGCGAAAACAGGGGCGTTCGTCCCGGGTGAACGCCGATCGCAACGTTGACGACGGGGAACAGCTTCGACGCCCGTTCCACCAAATCGACGTGCCCGTAAGTCGGGGGGTCGAAGCTCCCGGCGTAGATGGCAAGCTTGGCGACGCTCACCGTGCTCACGGCCGCGCTCCGGGTTGAGCGGGCCCGTTGCTGGGCTTCGCCGGCGCGGGTTTGGCAGGCGCAACGTTCGGCTTTGCCGGGGCCGCCGCCGGTGCGGCGTCCGATGCCGAACCTTCCTCGCTCGAGTCGTCCACGCCGGCCGGGGGCTGAAGCGAAAAGTCCGGCTCCGAAGCGGCTTCAGGCAGTGGGGGCGGCACGTCTTCGAGCCAGAGCGTTCGTCCTCCGTCGACGAGCGTCACGCGGAAGGCTGCCAAGAGCCCGGAGCCCACGAGGCCGTCGACCTCCACGTCGAGCCCGCGCTCAATCTCGTCGATGGGCGCCCCGAGCACTCCCGGTACGCTGGGCAGCTCGAAAGCGCCGAGCCGCAGCAACGGCAAGATACCCTGACGGAGTTTCGCGACGTTGGGCACGCTGTCGAGCTTTGTCGGATCGATGCCGGCCTTCCTCCAGCCCGCGTCGTCGAGGGCGAGGGGGAAGCTCATCGAGGTGTCCACCAGAAGCGAAGCCGCCGGAGCGTTTTCCTCGGCGCCGAAGGCGCCTCGCATCAACATGCCGCCGCCTCGGATGTAATTCAGATGCAGTGTCGTGGCCTGTGGCGGCGGTGGCGGCTCGAATGTCCGCACCACGAACTGTCCTCCGGCAAAATCGACGGTCGGTCTCAGATGCCGCAACAAATTCACGCCGATGAGGATCTTCACCGGCGCGTTCAGCTGCCTCGAGATGCCCGATAGGTCCTTGGCCAGCGCGGGAACGTCGCGCACTTCCACGCGCTCTCCGAAGCGGAGCGATACCCACGAGGGCTCGCCGGTGCTTCCGGCGTCGACGACGGCTTCGGCCGTGCCCGTCGCGATCAGGCCCAGCGCCGGCTCGCCGTTGAGCTCGAGCGGAACCAAGAGGGCGGAAGCGGGGTTACGCGGCATCTCCGCGACGGCCAAGAGACCACCCGACATGCTGAAGGGCCGCCGTCCGGTACCTTGCCGGGCAAGGCGGGCCACGTCGACCGCCCAGGGATCGCGCACCTCGGGATCGGCGAGCAACTGCTCGAGCTCGTCCGCGCAGCGCTGAAGGCGGCCGGCGTACCAGTGAGCACGACCCTTGAGCGCCCAGGCGTCGGCCGACTCGATGCCTTCGAGCAACTCGATCACGCGGTCGAACTCGAGTCGGGAAAGTGCGACCCTGCCCGCGAGCACGCGTACCTCGGGTCGCCCCTTCGCGAGCGCGAGTGCCCGCGACGCGGCATACTCCGCATCATCGATGTCCCCGGTCCTGAAACTAGCGGACGCTCTGTCGTACCATTCCTTCGCGCGCGGCGGCCATTCCGCCTCGCGCGCGCTCGCGCCGGCACAACCCGCGTTGAACGCGATCGAGACAAGTACGCCGGCCCGCGAGAGCCCCCGGAGCCATGGCGGCCGGGCCACGCGGCCCGCACGCTCGCGCCGGGACGAGTGACGGTTCGGTGGGTTGGTCGTCGGGCGCGTGTACGTCATGGAAGCTCACGAAAGGTCGGACCGCCGAGGGGATAGCCCATCGCGACGCCAAGGTCGA
>DASWGX010000091.1:0-7428 GCA_036393455.1 Polyangiaceae bacterium | reverse complement strand
CGTTCACTTACGATCTGCTCCCCGCCTCCGACAGCGGCGTCTACTTTGCCGGCGGCGTGGCGGTCGACTCCAGCCTGAATCCGTAGGTCTCTGGCCGCGGCTCGACGCGGGCGCTCGGGGACGCCCCTGCTCGGAGCGATGCCAGCCCGCAATCGTACGCGCATTCGGCGACGATCTCGATGGCCCGCTGCTCGCTCATCCGTCGCTATCCTTCTTAGGCTTTCTTGTCAGCTTTCTTTGTTGGGCCAGCCGTCACCGATCCCTTCCGCGGCACAGCGCGCTTCGGCGCTCGACGACGTGTCGGCAGCTCGGCGTCCTGCAGCTTGCGCCCGAGCTCATCGTCGCGGGCGACGAGCGCCAGGTCCTCGGAGAGGCCCAGGCCGTGCAGCACGTTCGCGTAGGAGCCGAGGGTGACCCCTGGCTCACCACTCTCCACCGCACGCAGGGTGGGGCGCGACATCCCCGCTCGCTCGGCGACGAGCTCCATGGAAAAGCCGCGCCGCAGGCGTGCCAGGCGGATGTTCTCGCCAAGCCCCCTGAGGAGTCGCCGGACGGCGGGATGTGGCGACGCACTCTTCCTTGGCATAACGGAAACTATTATGACCCAGTACGAGTGAATCCGGCAAGAATAGGGTCTGCTACGTTGGGGCGCGGTGGGCTGCTGTTACTCGCCGCTGGGCAGATGATAGCGTTCGGAGCCAGCATGTCCGGCGTCTCTCTCAACTACTACCGCGCGGCCCTGGCCCTCCTCGGCCACGTGGAGGCTCGGCAGCCGACGAACCGGCGGTTCGGGCCGGAGGCGGACGCGCTCTGGGCGCGGTTCGAAGGCGGGCTCACGCCGGCAGATCGGCTGGATGTGCTGCTTCGCGACGCGGACGCTCAATGGCCGGGCGCGTTCGGAGCGCGCACGGTATTCAATCTGCCCGGTGTGGCGGAGGACGAGGCGTTCGGCGCGGAGTGGGCGTCGCTGGAAGGCGTGGAGGCGGCGGATCTCTGGAAGGCGGAGGCGCGGCCAAGTCTGGCCTCGCCGCGCGAGGTGCTCGAGGCCATCGCGCGAGCGTGGGAGCTTTCTCTGGCGAGCGCGAGCACGGAACCGGTCGGCGCCGCCGAAGCGCTGCTCGTCGCCGGACCGAGCGCGGTGGCGTCGCTCATCGAGTATTTCGCGGGCGCCGAGGGGCTCGACTGGGCGGAACAGGTGACGGTGATCGCGACACCGCCCGCTCACCGGCAGCTTGCGGCAGCAGGCGGCGCAATCCTCGGTTCGACCAGGCCGACTCGGCTGTTCGACAGCACGGCAGGGTCTCTCGGCAAGGGAGCGAAGGCGCGCCTCGTCGTGTCACGCGACGCAGCGCCGGAGGATGCGGCGCGCGCACGGGTTTTGGCGGGGGAGAGCTGATGCTGAGCGCTCAGCGCATTTTGCTCAGGGGTCGCTCGGCTCATTCCCACGAACAAGAGGCGCTCGCGTTCATCCGCGAAAGTCTGCCGGACCAGGGGAATCTGCTCTTGTGGGAGCTGGTCGAGCTGGTCGACCCGACGAGCGGACGACTGCACGAGATCGACGCGCTCATCCTGGGCTATCAGGCGCTCTACGTCGTGGAGATCAAGAGCGGGCCGGGCCTCTACACCGGCGACACGGTCGACTGGCAGCGGCAGGAAGCGGGGGGCCCCGTGCGGTACATGGATCCCCCCTACAAGCTCACCAACTTCAAGGCCAAGGTCTTGAAAGGGATGCTCGAGCGCAAGATGCAGGGCCAAGTGCCGTGGGTCCAGGCCCTGGTCTTCTTGAGCCACCAGGACGTCAAGCTCGCTTTCAGAAACTACGGCGATCAGTGCGTGGTGACGCGCAAGAGGTTCGCGCGCGCCATCACGTATCACGAGTTTCCGGGCAGCGACGGGCAGCGCGCCCACGCGCGCGTCAATCAGCCGCAGGCCAAGGCCGTCGCGGCGGCGCTCGAGGTGATCGGCGTGCGGCCGAGCCAGGGCACCCTGCGCGTCGGCGCGTACGAGGTCGGCGAGGTGCTCGAGAGCGGCCCCGGCTACGAGGACCGCATCGCCGAGCACTCCGAGCAGGAGAAGATGAAGCGCCGGGCGCGCGTATATCTCGTGCCCGAGCAGACCAGCGTCGAGCGCCGGCAGCAGCTCCGGCGCGCGGCGAACCGCGAAGCGCAGCTCCTGGAAGACGTCAAAGGCCACCCGAACATCCTGCGCATCAGCGACTACGTCTCGGACACGCCGCTCGGTCCGACGGTGCTCTTCGATCACTTCGACGGTATGCGGCTCGACGCGTTCCTCCGCCAGGAAGAGGTGGTGTCGTTCTCCGACGGGATCGAGATCATCGCGCAGGTGGGCCGAGCGCTCGACCACTGCCACAAGAAAGAGGTGTACCACGGCAGCCTTTCGCCTCACGCCGTGCTCGTCAAACGTGACGGCGAGCGCAAGGTCGATTGCCGGCTCTACAACTTCCAGCTCGGCGGCGGCGCGCAGGTCTCGAACACCATTCATTGGTCGGCGCTCGGGGAAGAGAGCTGGGCCGTGTACCAGGCGCCCGAGCTCCGCGAGAACCCGGCGGCACCGCGCAGCGTCGCGGACATGTTCAGCCTCGGTGCTCTGGCGTACTTCGTGCTCACGGGCAAAGCGCCCGCGGAATCGTCGCTCGCCGCCGATCAACGCCTGCGTGAGGAGCACTGCTTCGATCCGCGCACGGTGGACGACGGGATTCTGGAGGACGTCGCGGGCTGCATTCGCAATGCCACGGAGTGGTACGCCGGCAATCGTTTCGACGACGCCAGCGCATGGGTCGAGCTCTTGTTGTCGTACGCTACGGCCCCTACCGCCCCCACGCCCGAGCTCAGCCCCCTGGACGCCAAAGCGGGCGACGAGCTCGGCGACCTCCGCGTCGTCAAGGTGCTCGGCCAGGGCGCCTCGTCGCGCGTCTTGCTCGTGGAGCGCGCGAGCGACGGACGGCAGTGCGCGCTCAAGGTCGCCCTGAACGAGCACGAAGACGCGCGGCTCGAGGAAGAGGCGCTGGTGCTCGGCGATTTGCGCCACAGCCGCATCGTGCAGCTCTACGACGCGCCCGTCATCGGCGGGCGCAAGTGCCTGCTCCTCGCCCTCGCCGGCACCGAAACGCTGCAGCGCCGGCTCAAGCACGAAGGGCTCGTCTCCCTCGACTACGCGGCGCGCTTCGGCGAAGACCTGCTCTCGGCGCTCGAAGAGGTCGAAGAGCGGAGCATTCTGCACCGCGACGTCAAACCCGCGAACCTCGGCGTGGGCCCGGTGAGCAAGAAGGCCCACCACCTGGTGCTCTTCGACTTTTCCCTCGGGCTCGACCTCCGCTCTTCGCGGCCGGCGCGTCACGGCGTCTCGCAGCTCGGGGTCGGCACCACGGCGTATCGCGATCCGTATCTGGTCGATCGGGGCGCGTGGGACCACGCCGCGGATCGCTGGAGCGCCGCGGTCACGCTGCACGAGATGCTCACCGGCACGCGCCCCACCTGGGAGCCAGCGGGCGCGAGCGCGCGCGATCCGGAGGCCAAGCTCGTGCTCGCGGCCGAACGCTTCGACGCCAGCATCCGCGATCGCCTGACGGCCTTCTTCGCCCACGCCCTCAGGCCCGGCGCCGGTGAGCGGCATGAATCGGCCGCGGCGATGCGGCTGCAATGGAACCAGTGCTTCGCCGCGGCCCCGCAGGAGGCGCCGAGCAAGGCCCCGCCCGAAGAGCCGGCGCCGTCCGAGCCGAGCACGCCGGAGCCAGAAGAGGCGCCGTTCGACTACGCCACCGTCGCCTCGTCCGCGCCGCTCGCCGCGCTGCCGCTCAGCCACCGCGCGCTCAATGCCCTCGACCGTGCCGGCATCACCTGCGCGGGAGAGCTCGGGACGTTGCCGGACAATCGGCTCTCGGCAGTGCGCGGCGTGGGCAAGCACGTCGTCAAGGAAGTTATCGAGGTCAAGCGCGCCTGGCTGCTCGCGCACAGTCAGAGCCAAGGGGACGAAGCACCGTTTTTCGCCGGTTACGGCGGCGCCGACAAGCTGCTCTCCGAGTGCACGTTCGACGCGCAGCTCCGGCGTGTGCTCGCCGACGCGGGGCTCGGCACGCTCGCCGCGCTCGCCGCGGTTCCGAAGACGCAGGTGCTCCGCCTGGCCGAGCGCGCGGAGTGCTCGGCCGAGGAGCTTTTGCGCACGCTCGAGCGCGAGCAAGCAGAGGAACAGCGGCGCGCCCACCCGTCGAGCACCGACGGCTGGCTGCGCGCCCTCTTGCCGAAGCAGAAGAAGCGCGCTGAAAACCTCAAGGTATTGTTCGGCCTAGGGGGACCGCTCGCCGGCAGGACGGACGTTACCGTCGCCGAGGCGGCGCGCGCGCTCGAAGTCACGGCGCCGGCCCTGTACATCGCGCTCGCCAAGGCGAAGGAAGACTGGCTCGCGCATCCGGAGCTCGACGAGCTCCGGAGCGCGGCGCGCGAGGTCGTGGGGCGCGCGGGCGGCGCGGCGACGGTGGAGCGCGGCGCCGAAGCGTTGCTCGAGAAGTATCCGCCGACGCCCGCCCTCGACGAGCTCTTCGACGGCCGCGCCGGCGGAGTCGCCGAGGAACGCCGGCCCATCGTGGCCGCGGCGGCGCTGCTCCGCATCGTGGGCCTCGTCGAAAAAGATCGCGAGGACGGCCTCGCGTGGGAACGGCTCGAGACGGGCAAGCCGTGGCTGCTCGGCTCTCCCGAGCTCGCCGGGCCGGTCCTCGCGCTCGGTGAAGCGGCGGACGAGCTCGCGCGGCGCGAGACCGTGGCCGCTTCGGGCGAGACCATCCGCGTACTCCAGGCGGCCGTCGAGGGCACGCCGTTCGCGCAGCTCCCCGACGAGCGGCTCACCGAGCTCGCCGCCGACGCCAGCCGCACCGCGGCGCGCTCGTCGCGGCTCGAAATTTATCCGCGCGGCCTGAGCGCTGCGCGAGCCCTGCAGCTCTCGACGCCCGCGCTCACGAGCAGGCTCTCGCCCGAGGCCGTGCGCAGCCGCGTGCGCGCGCGCTATCCCGAAGCCGAGCCGCTCCCGCCGCGCCCCGAGCTCGATCTGTTGCTCTCCACGTACGGCCTCACGTGGAACGAGACGACACAGCTCTTCGAGCGGCCCGGCGATCCCGAAAAGAGCCAGATAACGCAATTCGACCCGGCGTTTTCCACCCTGCCGACGCACCAGCGCCACCTCGACCCCGAGCGCGTCGAGGCGAGCGACTTCGAGGAGCGGATCCGCATCGCGCTCGAGCGGCGCCGGGTGCGCGTGCTCGGCGTCTCCACGCAGTACGCCGCCGAAGCGGCCCTGGCGTTGCGCGACAAGTTCCGGCTCGAGCTCGTGCTGGTCGACGAGCGGCTCTGGCGCACCGCCACCGAGCTCATCGCCGCCCACGGCGTGGACGAAGACCTCGTGCACGCCGCTGATCGCGCCGGACCGACGGGCAGCGATTGGCATCAACTCCGCTCGCTGATGCAAGAGGCCTCCGAGCGCGTGCTCGAAGAGCTCCTGGCCCGACCGGAGCCGTGTTTGCTCGCTCAGCTCGGCCTGCTCGCGCGCTACCGCCTCGACGACTTCTTGCGCAAGCTCGTCCACCAGTGCCGCGAAGGCGACGGCCGCCCGCTCTTCCTGCTCGTGCCGCGACCCGACATACGCGGCGTTCCGCTCATCAACGGCACCCTCGCCATTCCCGAGGTCGGCCCTCCCGACGCCCTCGTCGTCCCCACGCGCTGGGTCGGGACGGTGCGCGGCGCTCACTGAAGCCATGGCCAACCGAAAGAAAAAGACCGCCGAGCTCGAGCCCCAGGAAGATCCGCGCGCGCCCCTCGACGCGGCCGCGCTGCTCGCCGCCGCCAAGCCCGTGCTCGCCGCGCTCGAGGCCGACCTGCTTGCCCGCGCCGACGGCTCGGGCGGCATCACCGCCGCGCTTCGGGCGCGTCACGCCGCCGAGAAAAAGGCCGAGCGCACCGGCGACCCCTTCCCGGTCTGGCGGCGAAACTTCGTCGAGCAAGTCGCCGCGGCGTGGTTTTTGAGCATCGTGTTCGCGCGCACCCTCGAAGATCGCGGGCTGCTCGATCGGAACCGCATCGCGGGCGAGGGCGCCCTCGACGCGCAGAAGACCTTCTTCGCCCTGGCGCCGAGCCTGGGCGAGCGCGACTACCTGCTCACCGTCTTCAAAGAGCTCTCGCACCTGGTGGCCGCGGATCTCTTCGACGCGCATCACAACCCCGTCTGGCTCTTCGGGCCGAGCGCCGAGGCCGCGCAGCGCCTGCTCCAGCTCTTTCGCACCCCGAGCGCCGAAGCGCCCACCTTCCGCTTCGGCGGCGATTCGCGCTTTCTCGGCGACCTGTACCAGGATTTGAGCGAAAACGTCCGCAAGCGCTACGCCCTCTTGCAGACGCCGCGCTTCGTCGAGCGCTTCATCCTCGACCGGACCCTCGAGCCCGCCATCGAGCGCTTCGGCATCGACCAAGTCCGCCTCATCGACCCCACCTGCGGCAGCGGCCACTTCCTGCTCGGCGCCTTCGAACGCCTGTTCGATCGCCACCTCGAAGCCGCCCCCGGCCTCGACGTGCGTGAAGCCGCGCGCCGCGCCCTCGAAGCCGTCGCCGGCGCGGACATCAACCCCTACGCCGTCGCCATCGCTCGCTTCCGGCTCACCCTCGCCTTCCTCGAGCGCACCGGCACGCAGAAGCTCAAGAACGCGCCGCGCCTCCCCCTCCATCTTGCCGTCGCCGACTCCCTGCTCCACAACCGCCACAAGGGCCTCGACCAGCGCGCTCGGGACAGCGCTCAGTATCAGCAAACCCTCCTCGGCGAGCTCCCCGGTACCGACATTTCAAAGTGGGAAGGTGAGCTCTACGCCCTCGAAGATTCGGTGGCCACCCACGACGTGCTCGGCAAGCGCTACGCCGTCGTCGTCGGCAACCCGCCGTACATCACGGTGAAGGACGCGGTGCTACGGGAGAAGTACAGGAAGATCTACTCGACCGCCTTCCGTTCGTATTCTCTCGCGGTACCGTTCAAGGAATGCTTCTTCCAGCTCGGCCGCCAAGGCGCGAGCGTCGGCATGATCACGGCCAACTCCTTCATGAAGCGGGAGTTCGGGAAGAAGCTCATCGAGGAATTCATTCCCCGCTGGGACTTGACCCACGTGATCGACACGTCGGGGGCCTACATCCCCGGCCACGGTACGCCGACGGTCATTCTTCTCGGCCGGAACCGGCTCCCGCTCGCCAAGACCGTCCGCGCCGTGATGGGGATCCGCGGCGAGCCGGAGACGCCCGAGGACCCCGCACAGGGTCAGGTCTGGACCGCGATCGTGTCGCAGCTCGACCAGCCCGGTTCACAGAGCGACTACGTGAGCGCGGCGGACGCTCCGCGCGACAGCTTTCACAAGCACCCTTGGAGTTTGGGCGGCGGTGGCGCGGC
>DASWGX010000090.1:0-13690 GCA_036393455.1 Polyangiaceae bacterium | reverse complement strand
GCAAGAGTTGGAGGCCGAGACAGATACCGAGGTACGACGTTCCCGCACGGATACGCTCGACCAGCGCCTCGTCCAGGCCGCCGCGCAGCCCGCGAGCGAACTCCCCGAAGCCGCCTTGCCCCGGCATCACGACGTGATCGGCGCGGCGAACCGCGTCGGGGTCCGAGCTGCGCACGACGCGCACGGACTTGCCGCCGAGCTCAGCGGCGGCATCGAGCGCCTTTTGCACGGAGCGAAGATTGCCGAGCCCGATGTCGACGACGACGACGCTGAGCGGTGCGGACATGGCGCCTCGGTCAGTCGAGCTGGCCCTTGGTCGAGGGGACTCCGGACGCGCGTGGATCGAGCTCCGTCGCGCGGCGCAGGGCCTTGGCGAATGCCTTGAAGCAAATCTCGACGATGTGATGCAGATTGCTGCCGGCCTCGAGGACGACGTGCAGGTTCGCTTGCGCCGTGCGGGCGAAGGCTTCGAAGAAGACTTCCGCGAGCTCGGCGTCCCAGCTTCCGAGCTTGGCCTTGGGGATGGGCACGTTCCAGACGAAGAAGGGACGGCCCGACAGGTCGAGCGCCACCGAAGCGCGCGCTTCGTCCATGGGAAGCGTCGCGGCGCCGTAGCGGCGAATCCCGCGTCGGTCGCCGAGCGCTTCCAGCACCGCCTTGCCGAGGACTATACCAATGTCTTCGGTGGTGTGGTGGCCGTCGATTTCCACGTCGCCGGCCGCGGTGATCGTGAGATCGAACAGGCCATGGCGCGCGATCTGTTCGAGCATGTGCGAAAGAAAGGGCAGGGGCGTCTCGATGCTGGCCTGACCGGTGCCGTCGAGGTTCACCTCGACGCTGACGTCCGTCTCGCTCGACTTGCGGCGGAGCTTCGCGGTACGGGCGCTCATCGGAGGTCCTCGATACGCCATTCGCCGTGCTGGCGAATCAGCTCCACCGTACCGGCCGCGCCGTAGGCCATCGTGGCCCGATCGCCGAGCTGCTCGATGCGAGCGCTCGGCAGCGCCGCCTCGAGCGCCTGCACCAGCTCTTCCATTTCGTCCTTCTGCTCGCCTTCCCAGGCCGCGCGCAGTTTCTTCGCGTCGAGGCCTTCTCGCTCGCCGTCGGGGACGAAGCGCATCAGAACGTCGTAGCGCTGGTTTTCGAAGGCTCGCACGAATGCCGCCAGAGCCTGGGCAGGCGTCGACTGGCCGTAAAGGTCGATGCTCGAGCCGTCGATGCGCCAGGAGCCATTCTCGTAGACCATCAAGAGCTGTTCGCCCCCCGGCGCTACGACCCTCGCCGTGACCAGGGGCGCGCCCGCGGGTCGGGAAAGAGCCTTGGCGAGCTCCGCCACTTCATCAGGGTTCTCCGCAATGATTCGCTCGAAGACTTCGAAAGGTATCGATTTTTTCGCTTCGGCACTCAAGAGGGAATAGGCCTTGCGCGACTCACCCTTGCTGAGGGCTTCGGCGTAGGCCTGCAGGGTGTCGACCGGCGTGCGGGGCTCGGCTCCCGAGCGACACGAAAGAGAGACCGCCAGCAGGACCGGGAAGCAGAACGCGGCAAGGCGCCGATCGACCCTGGCCCGGGACTTGGCCCTGCGCATGGGCGAGGCGAGTAGCACACGCCCGCCCGTCGGGCGACCTTTCCGGCCGTTTCCGGGCGCGGCTCTGAAGCCCGGCGCGCTCGGAGGCGGGTGGAACACTCCGGAGGGGCGTACTAGGGTGTGCGTCATGCCGCCGTCGCCCAGAGCCCGGCAGCCGGAGCGGATTGCCATCCTCCCGTTGCGCAATTCCGTATTGTTTCCGATGTCGGTGGTGCCGATCAACGTTGGCCGGCCGCGGAGCGTGCGTCTGGTCGAAGATCTCTTGGGCCGCGACAGCGCCTTGGTCGGCGTGGTCACGCAGCGTGACGCGAGCACCGTCGAGCCGACCTTCGACGAGCTCTACAGCGTGGGCACGCTGGCGCGCGTGGTGAAAGTGATTCGCCTGAGCAGTTCGAGCTACAGCGTCGTGCTGAACGGCCTGGGGCGTTTCTTCACGCTCGAATCGCTGGGTCTCGAGCCCTTCATGCGTGCCGAGGTTCAGCGCGTCGGTGAAACGGGGGAGCTCGACGACGAGCTCCACGGCTTGGGCGGCGCGCTGCGCGAAAACACGCGCCAGGTGCTCGGCTTGATGCCGAACCTGCCCAAGGAAACCGCGAGCATCCTCGACAACGTGCGCGAGCCCGGCGCGCTGGCGGATCTGATCGCCTCGAATTTTCCCGAAGAGCACGCCAGCATCGCCGTGCGCCAGCAGATCCTCGAGGCCTTCGACGTCAAGCAGCGCGTGCGCCTGGTGCTCGGCATGGTCGACCGTCAGCTCGAGGTGCTCAAGGTCAAGGACGAGATCAGCAGTCTCGTGCGCGACGAGATGGGTACGTCCCAGCGGGAGTACGTGCTGAGACAACAGCTTCGCAACATTCGGGAGGAGCTCGGCGACGGCGGGGACGACGACGAGATCGAGCAGCTCCGGGAAAAGGTGGCCCTCGCCGGCATGCCCGAGGAGGCGGCGCGCGCGGCGAAGCGTCAGCTCGGACGCCTGAGCGGCATGCAGCCGCAATCGGCCGAGTATCAAGTGACGCGCACCTACGTGGAGTGGCTGTCGGACCTGCCCTGGTCGCGCAGCACGCCGGACTTGGTGGACGTCAAGGAGGTGCGGCGCTGCCTGGACGAGGATCACTTCGGCTTGGAGCAAGTGAAACGCCGCATCATCGAATACACCGCGATTCGTCAGCTGAGGAAGGACAAGCGCGGTCCGATCCTGCTGTTCGTGGGGCCGCCCGGTGTCGGAAAGACGTCGCTCGGCCGTTCGATCGCGCGCGCCATGGGACGTCGCTACGGGCGCATCTCGCTCGGCGGCGTGAGAGACGAGGCGGAGATCCGCGGTCACCGCCGTACCTACGTCGGCGCGCTGCCGGGGCGGCTGATTCAAGCGCTGAAGAAGGTCGGCACCAAGAACCCGGTCCTGGTGCTGGACGAGGTCGACAAGCTCGGTGTCGATCTGCGCGGCGATCCGGCGGCTGCTTTGCTCGAGGTGCTCGACCCGGAGCAGAACAACAGCTTCGTCGATCACTACATCGACCTTCCTTTCGATCTATCCGAAGTGCTGTTCTTGGCGACGGGCAACTACAAGTACGGCATCCCGGACGCGCTGCGCGACCGCATGGAAATGATCGAAGTCCCGGGCTACACGCGCACGGAGAAGCGCGCGATCGCCAGATCGTTTTTGATCCCGAAGCAGCTCAAGGATCACGCCCTCGAGACCAAGAAGATCGAGTTCCAACCCGAGGCGATCGACACCATCATCGACCATTACACGCGCGAAGCCGGCGTGCGCAGCCTCGAGCGGGAAATCGCCGCCGTCTGTCGCGATCTCACGGTCAAGTTGGTCGAAGGCGCCAGCGTCGACCACGTCGTGGTGGACGCCGAGCGCGTGGTCGGCCTGCTCGGCCCGCACCGTCATCGGCCGGAGGTCGCCGATCGGCGTTTCGCGCCGGGGGCTTCGGTCGGCTTGTGCGTGAACGAGGCCGGCGGCGACGTCTTGATCATCGAAGCTACGCGCATGCCGGGCAAGGGCAAGATCCGCGTCACCGGCAACATGCGCAGCGTCATGAAGGAATCGGCCAGCACGGCGCTTTCCTTCGTGCGCTCGCGTTCCGAACGCCTGCTTCTGGATCCGGAGTGGCTTCGCACCATCGACCTTCACCTGCACGTGCCGCGCGGCGGTTCCGCGGAGGACGCAGCGAGCGCGGGGCTCGCGATGTTCGTCGCCGTGGCCACGCTGCTGCTTCAAATCCCGGCGCGCTCGGACGTCGCCGTGGTGGGCGAGCTCACGCTGCGCGGCCGAGTTCTGCCGGTGAACGGCGTGAAAGCCATGGTGCTCGCGGCGCACCGCGCCGGGCTGACGGAGGTCGTGCTGCCCGAGCGCAATCAGCGGGATCTCGAGGAAGTGCCCGAAGAGATCAAGCGCGATCTTTGCATTCACCTGGTCACGCGGGTGGATGAAGTGCTGCCGATCGTGCTCAAGTCCGGCGCGGGACGTCCCTCGACGCATTCGAGCTCGCCGCCGACGAGCAGCGGAGAAGTGCGAGCCTGAGTCTTTCGATCCGGCCCTGGGCGGCGCAGAAAGTCGGGGGCGTCGTTTGCCTGGTCGTCACGGCGTCGCTGGGCCTGCTGCCGCTATTCGCGGGCCCGGGCTACGAATACGCGCTCGGCTGCGGCTTGACCTTGCCCCTCGTCGCGGCGCTCGTGACGGCCTGGGACACGCTGCGCCGTCCGCGGTCGCCCTTCGAAAGCTTCGGCGTCGGCGCGGCGACCGGCGCGGCCTACTTCGCGATCGCCCTTTTTACCGGGCTCATCCACGGGTTCCGAGTGGGTTTCTGCGAACCGGTCGGCGGCGTGATTCTGCTCGCGCTCGGTCCGGGAAGCGGAACCGTCCTCGGCGGGGTCTGGGGCGTGTTCGCGGCGTTCGCGGTGCTGTCATTGCCCGGGCGCCGCTGGCATCGGGCGTCCTTGGCCCTGGCCCTCGCCGCCGCCGGACCGCTCGCCGGCGACCTCATGAGTCTCTGGCGTTTCTACACGAGCCCGATGGCGTTCGCCTTCGATCCGTTCTTCGGGCACCTCGCGGGACCGCTTTACGATACCATCCTGCCGAGCGACTACGCGCTGCGCACGTACCGCGTCGGTACGTCGTGCACGCTCCTGGCTCTCGGCGTGTTCGCCTTTCACCTGACGCGCGACGATGACGGCAGAGTGCGCCTTTGCTGGAGGAGCAAGCCCGGTTGGGCCGCGCTCGGCGCGCTCGCGGCGACAGCGAGCCTCTGGCACAGCGCCGCCGGCGCGTCACTCGGCCACTACGCGACGTCGGCGTCGATCGAGGAGGCGCTCGGGGGCCGTCTCGCGGCTCGGCGCTGCGAGCTCGTGTATTCCACGGCGCTGCCGCGGCGAGACGTCGAGCTCCTGGCACGAGAGTGCGACGGTTTCGTTTCCGAGCTGGAGCGCTACCTGGAGACCCGGGGACCGAACACCATCCGCGTCTACGTGTTCCAGAACGCCGACGAGAAGAAGCGTCGGATCGGCGCAGGCAGCACTCAGATCGCCAAGCCGTGGCGCGACGAAGTGTACGTTCACGGTGCCGCCTACCCGCACCACGTGCTCGGACACGAGCTTGCCCACGTCATTGCCGGCAAGTTCGCGCGCGGACCATTTCACGTCGCGGGAGGCTTCGCCGGCTTCCTCCCCGATCCGGGCCTCATCGAGGGGCTCGCCGTGGCGGCGGCTCCGCCCGACGACGAGCTCCTGCCCGAGGAATGGGCGCGCGTAATGTTGGAGCTCGGGCTCTTGCCACCGCTCGAAAAGGTCTTCGAGTTGAGCTTTCTCGGCGTGCAGGCGCAGACGGCATACACGGTAGCGGGCGCATTCATCGACTGGTTCAGGTCCCGCTTCGGCGCCGACGCCCTCAAGCGCTGGTACGGCGGGGCACCGCTCGCCGAGCTGACGCAAGGCCATTCACTCGCCGAGCTCGAAAAGCAATGGCGCTCGGTGCTCGCAGAAGAGCGCGCCGATCGCCGGGCGCTCGCCACCGCGCGCCTGCGCTTCGACCGGCCCTCGGTGTTCGGCCGGCGCTGCCCGCATGCGGTCGATCGGCTGGAAGCCGAAGCGTACGGGCTTTTGGGCGCCGGCGACCCCGACGCCGCCCGCGAGCGTTTCGAACGGCTCCTGAAGCTCGACGCGACGCATTTCAGCGCCCGAGTCGGCGTTGCCACCTGTGCGCTTCGCCGGGGCGAGCTCGGCGACGCCGAGCGGATCTACGCGGCGCTGTCTCGGGACGCGGCCCTGACCGAGCTCAACCGCGTCTACGCCGTCGAAGCGAGCGCGGACCTCTCGATGATGCGCGGTCGCTTCCCGGAGGCCGCGAGCGGCTATGAGCGCGTGCGCGAAGCCGTGGTCGACGAAGACCGGTTGCGCGCGCTCGACGTCAAGGTTCGCGCCACCGAGCTCGGAGAAACACCCGCCGAACGCCTTGGACGCAAGGGCATCGTCGAGCTCTTGGTCGGTGATCCGAAGCAGGGGCCGTCATGGGACGTCGCCGCGACGCTGCTCGCCGGCTGGTCGGCGACCGACGTCGATCAGGGGCTATCGGAATACCTGCTCGGCAAGAATCTTTTCGGCCGCGGGCTTTGGTCCGCGGCGCGGGAGCGGCTCGACAGTGCGCTCGCTCGCGGTCTCGAGCTCCCGCGCGTGCGCGTCGAAGCGCTGAGCGATCGCCTCAAGCTCGCGTGCGCCGAGAGGCGGACCGGGACGGCAAAGCGCATGCTCGAGGCTTTGCGCGCCGAGCGGCTGCGCGCGGCGCGACGTCACGCGATCGAGGCCGTGGCACTGCGCTGCGGAGTCGGCAGCGCGCCGAGCCCGTGATGGGGCGGGCCCGGGGCCCGGCCTCTCGGCGTCAGCCCCAGCGCGCCACGGCGGCCCTGAGGATGTGGCGCTGGGCAACCACGAATACGGCGAGCGCGGGCAGGCTCAAGACGACGTTGCCCGCCATGACGACGTGCCAGCGCACGCCGGTTCCTTGTTCGCGCAGCAGGGCAATGCCGACCGGAACGGTGCGCACGCTGTCGTCGGTGGTCATGACGAGCGGCCAGAAGTAGTCGTTCCAGTGATAGACGAAGCTGAACAGGAAGAAGGCGGTCAGGCTCGGTTTGAGCAACGGCGGCAAGAGCGAGTAGACGATGCGCCACTCGCTCGCGCCGTCGACACGCGCCGCCTCGACCAGATCGTTCGGAACACCGAGCAGGGCCTGCCGCAACAGGAACGTTCCGAACGCGCTCACGCCGAACGGGAGCACGAGCGCCGCCATCGTGTTCAGGAGCCGCCATTCGGAAAGCATCGAAAAAACCGGGACGAAGCGCACTTGCGCCGGGACGATCAGCGTCGCGACGATCAAGGCGAGCGCAAGTCCACGCCCGCGGAAACGCAGCTTGGAGAGGGCGTAGGCGGCGGGAAGCGCGACCAGAATCTGCAACGCCGCGATCAGGAGCGCCATCAGCGTCGTGTTGAAGAAGTAGCGAGCCACGGGCAATGCTTCGAACACGGCGCGGTACGCTTCGAAGCTCACTCCGGCGGGCAGCGGCGCCGCCGGCGCCTCGACGATCTCGGGCAGCGTCTTCAGGCTCGTGAGCAGCATCCAGGCGTACGGCAAGAGCCAGGCCGCGGCGACCGCGGCCAAGAGCGTCTGAAGCGCCGCGTTGCGGACTTTTCGAACGTTCACAGCGCGCGCCGCTTCGAGAAGATCCAGAGCTCGAGCGAGGTGAGCAGCATCAACGCCGTGAAGAACGCGACCACCAGCGCGCTCGCGCGTCCGACGCGCAGGTTCATGAACACCTCTTCGTAAATGGCGTAGACCATCAACGTGGTCGAACGCACCGGGCCGCCCTGAGTCATCACGCGCACGACGTCGAACACCTGAAAGCTCAGGATCAGGCTCGTGATGGTCACGAACGCCGTGGTCGGGCCCAGCAACGGCCAGGTGATGCGCCGGAAGCGCGCCATCGGGCTCGCGCCGTCGAGGGCGGCCGCCTCGAGCACGCTCGGAGGCACGTCTTGAAGCCCCGCGAGAAACAAGACCGTGGCGTATCCGGTGATCTTCCAGATCGTGACGCCCGCGAGCGCGAAGAGCGCCCAACGCGGGTCGCCGAGCCAATCGGGAGGGTGGAGCCCCGCCGCGGCGAGCGTTCGATTGAGCACGCCGGCCTGCGCGTCCAGCACCCAGAGCCACAGCAGCGCGACGCTGACCCACGACACCACGTACGCGCTGAACACGGCGCTGCGGCAGAAGGCCGGGAAACGCCCCGGACGGTCGAGAGCGACCGCGAGCGCGAGCCCGGCGCCCCCGGCTCCGAGCACGACGATGACGCTGAACACCAGCGTGCGACCGAATAGTTCGAACAGCTCTCCCGAGTGCACGAGCTCGGCGTAGTGAGAAAGGCCGACGTAGCTTGCCGGCGTCAGGAGATCCCAGCGCGTCAGGCTCGTCTTTGCCGCAACGAACAGCGGGTAGAAGAAGAAGACAGCGAGCAGCAGCGCCGTCGGGAGGAGCATCAGATAGGGGTGGAAGGGCCGCGTCGGATTCATCAGCCGCTGGACCGAGCCAGAAGACGTGCTTCGTGAAGCAGCGCGCGCGCGTTCTCTCGCGAGAGGACGGCGCTCTCGAGCCTGGGCTGGACGATTTCGCGCTGAACCCGAAAAAGCTCGGTGGACCACGGCCACGGCATCGCGACCTCGAGCTGGTCGTACGCGACGCGGTCGTTCGGGTGAGTGCGGTAGTAGCCGCTGGCTTCGAGCCTTTGCACGGCTTGCCGCGTGACCGGCATGTAACCCGTGCTCGTGGACCAATGGATGACCTGTTCCGTCGCGTGCACGAAGCGCAAAAACTCCCAGGCCGCCGCTCGCTCGGGCGCGGAGGCGCCGCGCGGCATGACCCAGTGCGTTCCCCCGGTGGGCACCGCGAAGCGACGCTCGCGCGGCAGCGCCGCGGCCACGACCGGGAAGCGCGCGTTGTCCTCAAGGTACTTGAGAAACGCCGTGCTGGTCCAGATCATGGCCGCTCGGCCCGCCAAGAAGTCCTGATTCGTCTGCTCCCACGCGTTGTAGTCGCGCCCCGGTGGCGGGCGCATGCTGCCGTCGCGGGAGACCAGTGTTTGCCAGAACTCGAGCGCTTCGACGCCCGCCTCGCCGCCCAGGCTCACTTCGCCGTCGGGCTCGATCACCGCGCCGCCCGCCTGACCCACCATGGCGACCCAGAACCACCAGCTGATGGGACACGAGAAGCCGTACCGCGTCACGCGTCCGGCGTTCCGTTGAGTCAAGGCGCGGGCCGTTTCGCGCAGTTCACTCCACGACTGTGGAGCCGCAAGCCCGGCCCGCGCGAAAATGTCGCCATTCAAGTAGGCGATGGGGGTCGAGCGATTGAACGGCAGGGCGACGAGCGGCCGTTCGTCGCCGCCGATCCACGATCTTGCCTGGCCGAGCTCGGGGACTACGTCGAGCGTTTCCGCGCCCGGAAGGCCGTCGAGGGCCTCGAGCACGCCGGCTTCGGCCAGGTACGGCACGACCTCGCCGATCACGTGGCTGAGCGTCGGCGCCACGCGCGCGTAGAGCGCCGTGCGCAGCTTGGCGAGCCCCTCGAAGTAGTCGCCCTGGTACACGGCATCGATGAAATAGCGAGGCTTTGACGCATTGAACTTCGCGACGAGCTCGAGCAAGACCTCGCGGTTCCGCCCGCCGTAGGTGAACCAGAGCGACGCCGTGGCACGGCCGTCGCGCCGTTCGCGACCGCACGCGAGCGCGCCCGAACACGCCGCGGCTGCCGTCAGGAGGCGCCGGCGCGACCAGGGCGCCCGGACGTCGGTCCGAGCTCGAGCAGCGGCTGGAATCCGGAGCCCACCGTCACGGATCATTCTGGTACACCTTGCCACGTCGGTGTCGCATCCTAGCCTGAATCCGTGCGCGCGAAGCCGCCGTTGTCGGATCGTTTGCCGACCGGATCGTGGGGTCCGAACCCTCGTGACGGCAACGCTCGCTCTGCTCATCGGCGTGCTGGCCGCGGCGTGTCGGTCCGATGACGGCGAGCCGGCGCGTGACACGCTGCCCTCCGATACGCCGCTGGCGCGGAGCTCCGCCAAAGCGGCCGCGAGCGCCGCCCGGAGTGCGGTTCCCGAGCCAAAGCCGCTGCCGCCCTGTCCGGACGGCATGGCGCGCCTCGGGGGCGGTAAGTTCTGGGTCGGATCAGAGCCCGGGCGCTACAGCGAAGACGAGAGCCCGCGCTACCGAACGGAGCTTGCCGACTTCTGCCTCGACGCCACCGAGGTGACGGTGCGCGCGTACACGGCATGCGTCGAAGCCGGAACGTGCACCGCCGCGCGGAGCGGCCGGCGCTACTGCAACTACGGCAAGAGCTCCCGAGCCGACCACCCGGTAAACTGTGTCGACTGGCATCAAGCGAGCACCTACTGTGGCGCGCGCGACGCTCGATTGCCGACCGAAGCGGAATGGGAGTACGCGGCGCGCGGCGGCGCACGCCACCTCAAGTATCCGTGGGGCGAGGAGCCGCCGGACGGTCGAGTCTGCTGGAAGAACCCGGCCGGTACGTGTCCCGTCAAGGCGTTCGCTCCCGACGCGTTCGGCCTTTACGACTTGAGCGGCAACGTCTGGGAGTGGACGGACACCGGGTACAGTCCTTACCCGTGGCCACCCGAGCGCGCTTCAGCCAAAGTGTATCGCGGCGGAAGCTGGAGCCGGCGCTTCGCAAAGTGGATGCACACGCGGCTGCGCAATCGCTACGGCCCCGATCAACAAGGCGCGCACCTCGGTTTCCGTTGCGCGAAGCTCGCACGCGGCGCCAAGTGTCCGTTCGGCGCGGACGAGGCCGGCACCTGCCATCACGGCGTGCTCGACGTACAGTGCGCGGGTTCGGAGCGTTTCAACGGCGTCCGTTGTGCCCGAGACGGGGAAGCGCGCTGCCCGCCCGGCCACGTCGAACGAGCTGGCCGCGGCTGCGTCGTCGAGGCGCGGCCAGCCGCGAACCGGGGCGCGGGGCCGGCCCCTGTCGATACGAGCTCGGTCTCGGCCGCCCGCTCGCCGGAATTTGACTCGGACTGTCGAAGGCACTACCCGACTCGACCGAACGCCTACCGCTACGCTGGCGGTTCGCACGCGGCCAGAAACCAGGTGAGTCGCGGCGCGGGCTGCAAGAACCGCGACGTCGGCGTGGGTTTCAATTCCACGTGCTGTCCCTGATGCTGCTTCGAAATCTCCGCGTCCCGAGCCGCGCGCTCGTCTCGTTCGTCGTCGTTGCTTGCGGCCGACCGCCGACCGCGGAAGCTCCCGCACCTCACCCGGGCGCAGGCTCGAAAGCAGTAGCCGGCGAAGCACCCGCGCCCAACGCAGCGAGCGGCGCTCCTCGCCTGGCGCCGGCCGCGCTACGGGCGGACGGCGCCGACGCCGATCCCGCCGCGCGCGCCAAGGCGCCCGCTGCTCCGGAACCCGCCCGGACGCCGCAACCGCCCGAAGGGGTCACCGTGCTCCACATCGGCGACTCCTTCGCCGGAGCTCTCGGCATCGACCTCAACCGCCGTCTCAAGGAGGCCGGCGTGCGCGGTATTCTGCGCTACGAAACCTCGAGCTACATCCCCACCTGGGCGAGCGAGCCGAAACTCGCAACCTACCTTGCCACCTACGATCCGGACCTGGTGCTGATCACGCTCGGAGCCAACGAGCTCGAGGTCGTCGACCCTTCGATCCGCATCCGCACGATCGAAAGGCTGGTCCGGCGCTTCGACGGCCGTCCCTGCGTGTGGGTGGGCGTGCCGCTCTGGAAGGGAGCACGCGGGGTCCTGCTCGACGTCATCCGCGAGCATTGCGCGCCGTGCGTGTACCTGGATTCGAACCGGCTGTTTCCGGACATGCCGCGCGCACGCGACGGCATTCACCCGAGCATACCGGCACGCGAGGAATGGGCCCGGCGCGTGCTCGCGTGGCTTTCCGCGCACCGCGCGGCGACCGAAGAGCGCGTCTGGGCCATCGAGCCCTGATCGGTCACAAAGCTCGATCGAGGAAAGACGCCGATCGTCGAGGGCGGCTCGGCCGCTCGCTCGCGTCGAGGGTCAGCCGGGGAGGAGGCAGAGATTGCCCTGCGGGATACAGCCACCCAGCAGGCAGCAAACTTGGCCGGAGGGGCAGCCGCTGTGTTTGCACAGGTGGTCGTTGCCGCAGGTGTCCGTCGTGCAATTGTTCTTGTCGTCGCATTCCGCGTTTTCGAAGCACTCGACGCACCCGAGCTCGGGATCGCAGGTGGAACCTCGTCCCATCAGGCAGCGATTGTCGTCCGGCGTGAAGACGCACACGCCGTCCGTGCCGCAGGTGTCGGCGGTGCAGCCGACTTGGTCGTTGCAGTCGAGGTTCGTGCAGCACTCTCGGCAGCCGACGCCCTCGCAACAGCGAGTAGCGTCGCCGCACGAGTCGTTTCGACAGCGGCCGTCCTCGCACACGTCGGTAGTGCACGGGTTCTCGTCGTCGCAGATCGCCACTTCGCCGCTGCCTTCGCAATTCTGCGGCTCCTGGCAGCTGTTCGACTCGGGGTCGCACACCGTCCCTTCCGCACAGAGATCGACGTGAGTGCACGCGCCGGAGGAACAGACGTCGAGCGTGCACGCGAGGCCGTCGTCGCAGTCTTGCCCGGTGCAGCACTGCGCGCAGCCTCCGCTATCGCAGCACATCTGTCCGTTTTCGCACACCGTGTCGGGATGGGAACAGGCGAGCTCGTCCGTGCAGACGTCGTCCGTGCAGTCGTCGCCATCTTTGCAATGGTCGGTGCCGCAGCACTCGCCGCAGCCGAGCCCGGCGCAGCAACGTTCTCCGTCGCTGCAGAACGAAAAGGCGCAGAAGCCGTCTTCACAGACGCCCTCGGTACAGGCGTTTCCGTCGTCGCACTCGCCGTCGCCGCTGCAGGGCACGCGCGCCTGACAATCCAGGACCGGCGAACAGAACTCTTCCTCCTCGCACTCGGCGTCCACGGGCGCCGCGACGCAGAAGCCCGAAATGCAGCCGTCCACCGTACACTCGATGCCGTCGTCGCAGTCGGCGTCGTCGCAACACTCGCCGCAGGCCCCATTGCAACAGACTTCCGCGGGGGCGCATTTGGAGTCGGCTCGACAGCTCCCGTCTGGCTGGCAAACGTCCACCGTGCACGGATCTCCGTCTTCGCAGTCCCCGACGTCGGCGCAGGGCGCGTCGGACCCATCGCCACCGGCGCCGCCGGCGCCCGCCGCGCCGCCGGTGAATTCATCGCCGCCACAGGCGGCGAACGCCGTGATCAGGGCGAGAAAGGCGAGGACGATCCGAACGGCGTGTCGAGGTCGCACTGGCACGAGTATCCGCATGAAAGGAAAGACGGGTTCAATCGGCCCCACCGACCCGGGGAGGGGGGGAGGGGGGCAGTCCGAGCCTGCGGGGCCTGAATGCAAGGGTACCACGTCGGCAGCGAACGCCTGCGCACGGGAGCCGAGGGCGGTACGGTGCGTAAGGGTGCGCCACCGACGCACCCTCGTTCCAGGCGCCCGCTATCCAGTCGGGGCGGTGAGCCGTCGGCGGCGCCGCGCAATGCCGGGAATCGCTAGCCCGGTCAGAACGACCAACCAGGCGAGTCGAGAGCCTCGGGGTCGACCAAGCTGGCAAGCGCACCCGCTCTCCCCGCCGCCGGGGCTGCCCGGTCCGAGAACGCCGGAACCCGACGTGGCGCCGCCGGTGCCCGTATCGATGGGCCCCCCCGCCGTTCCCAGGGGGGAGCCGCCCGCCGACGCTCCGCCCGCACTAGCACCGCCATCGGCGATTCCGCCGACTCCACCGGTCGTCCCGCCCATCCCGGAGGTACCGCCCGCTTGCGTCGGGCCCGTGCCGCCTTGCCCGCCTGCGCCGGCGCCGGTCCCGGACGTTCCGCCCGTTGGAATGGGCCCAGCACCGCCCGTGCCGCCGGCACCGCCGAGACCCGGACCCGGCGTTCCCGTTCCCACCGCGAACGTCATCATGTCCCCGTCCGCGCTGATTTCGTAGATGCGAAGACCCGAGTCGTCGCCGTCGTTGAAGTGCGTGCTCGGACTGGTGCTGTCGGAAACT
>DASWGX010000089.1:0-4192 GCA_036393455.1 Polyangiaceae bacterium | reverse complement strand
CCCCGGTCCCTCGACTCCCGAAACGGACGGCACCAAGCAGGCGAGCGCGTTCGGGCCGCTCTTGTGGCTCTTGGTGCCGCTCATCGCGCTCATCGCGTACGGCATTTTCGGCGGTTAGCGAAAACCGGATACGTCCGATATCCGGCCGGGCCACGCCTGCACGCGGCCCCATCCCGATCGACCCCATCGATCGAGCCCCATCGATCGAGGATGCCGCGCCGGTTCCGGTGCTTGCAAAGTGAAATCCCCGGCGTCATGCTGAGCGCCGGTGCCATGTCCGGCCGCTGGTCTACAGCTCTCCTCGGCGCCTGCGCGGTAGCGCTCGCCGCGCTGGCGCTTTCTCGGCCGGTCGCGGCAGAGGTAGGGCAAGCGCAGATACGAGCGCCGGCGCTGCAAGGCGTCGTCCTTTCTTGCTGCGGTCCCGGCGCCGCCGTCGAGTGCGACGTCTTTCGGGGGAAGCCGTCGCCGAGGAACCTTCCGGGCACGGCATTCGACGCGCGCTCGCGCAGGCCTTGCTCGCTGGCACAGCCAGCCGAGTCCTCGAACGCCGATCTTCCCGCGTTGACGCGCTGCCGGCCGACGAAGAGCACGCGCGGACCACCTTCCCCGCGCTGAACGTCGCCAAAACTCCGATTCGCGCCGCGCGCGCTGGGGCGCTTCCGCCGAAGAGCCAGCGTCGTGCCGCGTAACGCGGGGGACAATGTTTCGCGTCTCCGTCTCGAGGAAGTCACCACGATGCGCTCCGATGATTCGTTTTTGCTTTTCGATTTTCCGGTAAGCTTGCTGCCGGCTTGGCTCGAGTTCGGCCAGGAGCTCGGCTTTCGTGCCAAGAACGCCAGCGCCGCCGAAGCGCGGTGGCCGTTCGAGGCCAGGGGCGTGTGCGCCGTTTTCGTCGCGCATGGCACGCAGGCACGAGGTCTTGCGCTGGTCGAACGACTCGCCGCGTCGTGTTTGCCGGTCGTCGTCGTCACCGATTCGCCCGCGCCGGAGCTGGCGTTCGCCGCAGGGCGAGCCGGCGCTTCCGGCTTCGTTGCGGCGGAGCTCACGCCGGCGATCCGCGCGCGGGTCTGCGAGACGCTTTCACACCGCCGGCTCGAGCCGGTCGCCGACGCGGCCTGGTTCGACTCGGACACGCCGCGCGTGCGCGAGACCGTGGCGCGCGCACGGCGCGCGGCGGCGAGCGACCTGCCGCTCTTGATTCGCGGAGAAAGCGGTACGGGCAAGGGCGTCCTGGCCGCGGCGGTACACCGCTGGAGCCCCCGGCACGGCGCGCCCCTGGTTCCCGTGAATTGCCAGGCATTTCCGGAGACACTGCTGTTTGCGGAGCTCTTCGGACACGCTCGCGGCCTTTTCACCGGGGCCCTCGGCGATGGCGCGGGTCGCGTGGAAAGCGCCGAGGGGGGCACGCTCTTCCTCGACGAGATCGGCGACCTATCGCTGCCGCTGCAAGCTCAGCTGGTGCGCTTCATCGAGGAGCGAACCTACGAACGGCTCGGCGAGCCCGAAGTCCGGAGCGCGGACGTGAGAGTCATTGCCGCGACTCACCGCGACCTGGAAGCCGAGGTCGCCCAGGGTCGCTTTCGGCTCGATCTGTTCTATCGGCTCAAAGTCGTCGATCTGCTTCTGGCTCCGCTGCGCGAGCGCAGCTCGGACATAGTGCCGCTCGCCCGGCACTTCTCGCGTCAGGTCGCCGCGCGCCTCGGCAAGCCCGCGCCGGGGCTCAGCGCTGGCGCCGAGTCGAGCCTGCTCGCCTACGGATGGCCCGGCAATCTGCGCGAGCTCAAGAACGAAATCGAGCAGGCCGTTGCGCTGCACACCGGCGACGTCCTCGACGTCCACGATCTGAGCGAGACCCTTCGCTGCGGGCAGGGCGCGCGGCCGTTCCTCGGCGGCTCCTTCACCCTCGCCGCCGTGGAGCGCGAACACCTCGAGCGTGTCCTCGCGCGCGCACCAAGCTTCGACGCGGCGGCCGGCGAGCTCGGCATCGACCCGTCCACACTGTGGCGCAAACGAAAGCGCTTGGGCCGAGGCCCCGGGCGCGCAGCCTGACTTTCCTCGAGAGTCTCGGCCTGCTTGAACCAGCGCCGGCCGCGCCCTAGCGTGGCCCATGGCGTTCGACATTCGAGGGCGCGTCGTCGTGATCACCGGCGGCAACGCCGGCATCGGCCAAGCGGCAGCCACCACTCTCAGCCGTGCCGGTGCCCGCGTCGTCATCACGTCCCGGGACCCTGAAAAGGGAGAAGCCGCTCGGCGACAGATCGAAACCCCCGGCGGAGCGCCGGTCGCCTGCGTCCATCTCGACCTCGCGTCCTTCGATTCGATCCGAGCCTGCGCCGCGACCCTGCTCGAACGGTACTCGTCACTCGACATCCTCATCAACAACGCCGGCCTCATCCTGAGCGCGCGAAGCGAAACTCGCGAAGGCTTCGAAACGACCCTCGGCGTCAATCACGTCGGCCACTTCCTGCTCACCGAGCTCTTGCTCGAGCGCATCCGCGCGAGCGCTCCGTCGCGCATCGTCGTCGTCTCCTCCGCCGCCCACCGCCGCGCCATCACAGGTCTCGACTTCTCCGACCTCCAGTCCGAGCGTCACTACCGTCCCTTCATCGTCTACGCTCGCTCCAAGCTCGCGAACCTCTACCACGCGCGCGAGCTCGCGCGCCGCCTCGCCGAAAGCGGCGTCACCGTCAACGCCGTACACCCCGGCACCGTCGCCACGCGCTTCGCCCTCGACGGCGACACGCAAGGGTGGCTCCAGCAGTTTTACCGTTTCTTCTCGCCGTTTCTGTTGACGCCCGAGCGCGGCGCGCGCCCGCTCATCCACGCCGCGGCGTCACCCGAGCTCACCGGCAAGACCGGGCTCTACCTCGTCCGTTGCCGCCCGGTATCCCCGAGCCGAGCCGGGCGCAACGACGCCGCCGCGCGGCGCTTGTGGGAACTGAGCGAAAAGTGGGTGGCAGAGGGGCGTCCGTAGCCAATGACCAAAGAGGTGCGTCACGTCTCGGACTCCGATCGGGAGCATCAGCGGGTTTCGTCCCGATCGACGAGCGCCAGCACGTCCATCGGGTCGATGCGTGACTTGTAACGGACGACGTACCGAGCGCCGGCGGCGAGCTGCGCGTCGCCGCATAGCCGCCTCTCGTCGATGCAGAACACGAAGCGCGGGAGCCGCGCCGCACGCAAGCGGCGCAGCTTTTCGACGAGGTACTCGCGCGTCCAGAACCCGACGATCTCGAGCAACCAGCGTCGATTTCGATCCCTTCGGTGGACCAGCTCGAAGTCCGGGAACACGAGCGTCCCCTCCACGGCCACGGGTCGGGGCTCGCGGATCAAGTCCCAGTCGGGCGCCGCGCGCGCGAAATCCCTGGCAAATCGCTGCTCGACCTTGCTGTCGTACCGGTTGAGCTCGCGTCCCCTGGGGATCGGATCGCCGGAGCGCACGAGCAAGGTCGAAAGATGGCCCCCGCGATCGAGCGCGCACGCGGCGTCGATCTCGTAGTCGTTGCACCATGCCGCGCGTGGAAGGACCGAAGCAAGCGCCCTACCGTACACCTCGGTTCGACGAAAAAGCGCGAACGGACCGGAAATTTCGAGCACCACGCCTTCGAGCGGTTCGCCGCGCTTGGCGTCGAGCCCCGGGGGGACCAACCGAACCGCCGTCGTTTCGGCCAATGGGCGCGACACGACGCAGATGAGGCCGAGAAGCCGCACGTGCCTGACGAGCGCTCGAGTGTTCCCCCATGCTCTGATGCGCACATGCGCCGCGCGGCGGAGCAGCGACGTCACGATGGCCTGATTTGCCAGCAAGGCGAGCCGCGACGCCGAAAGGTCGTTCGGTAGCTTGATGACGCGTTGCTCGCCGCGAAGATCGGCGAACAGAGCCGAGTCGAGCTCTTCCGCTGCCACGTCGAGAGAGGCGGCCGCCGTTCGAAGCACCTCGTCGCGGGGCGCTCGGGCCTTCGAGGCGGCGCGGAAGACGAACCACCTGGCGTCGCGCGGCGGGATGCAGGCGCTCGTCTTGCCGCGGCCGATGGCGTCGAGCACGTGTCCCGCGACGCGCAGCTTGGCTACAGGCGCCCGCACCGGCAAAGGTTCTCTGAGGCGTTCCCGGAGCTCGCTCCGCCGCCGGCCAACGAAGCGCGCGTGCTCGTCGAGCAGCGCTCGAAGCCAGGGCTCGTCCCGCTCCGTAAGG
>DASWGX010000088.1:0-2480 GCA_036393455.1 Polyangiaceae bacterium | reverse complement strand
TGCCGGCCGGCGTGCGCGTAGGCCTCAATGACCCGGGCATCCGCTGGCAGTTCTTGACCGAGCAGCTCACGCCCGCTCGCGGTGATCGCGTCTTCGGAGTCGGCTTCCGAGCGGACACGCTCGAGGTGGTGTCCGCGGTGGCGGGGTCCTTCGCGTCGCCGTCGCTCGCGCAGGCCTACCGGCAAACTCCGTTCACCACGCCCTCGCTTGCCGTGTTCGCGAGCCAATCACTACGCATCAACGATCGGGTCGAGGTACGAAGGCCGGACGGCTCCATGGCCACCGTGGCTACCGCGCTCGGCGAAGCGAACATCGGCGTCGACGCGAAGGTCGGCGAGCTCTCGAGCGGCGGCACGGTCGTGCTCCGAAATCGGGCGGAGGTTACGGGCGCATTGCGATCCACGGGCGCGATCCAGAAGAGCTTCGACGCCGTCGTGCGTGGCGTCGAGGTGCTTGGCGCCGAAGTGGCGCTTCCGGATCTCGGCGCGCTCTCGCTCGAGTTTCCACCAGCTCTCGATGGCGATATCGATTTGCAGCCCGATCAAACGCTCTCGCTCGAGCCCGGCTCGTACGGCACCGTGTGCCTCAAGACGGGCACCGTGACCACGCTGCGGAGCGGTCGCTACTTTTTCCGCTCGCTCTCGCTCGAGCCGGGTTCGACCGTGCGCTTCGACAGCGCCGAGGCGCCCGTGTATCTCTATGTGGAGCAGAGCTTCACCTACCGCGGCGCCTTCATCGACGAGCAGGGCAAGCATGACGAGCTCTTCGTCGGCTACTTCGGCACCGGAACGGCGCCGATCGAGCGGCCGTTCTCGGGCACACTCGTTGCCCCGCACGGGATGATCAACCTCGCGAGCGTGGCGCCCGAAGGGCCCGGGCACAGAGGCTCGTTCTTCGGGAAAGAAATCGAGGCGCATCAGGGCTCGGTGCTTTGGCACCATCCGTTCGCGCATCCGTGGGACATCGGACAAGAGGCGATCGAGCCGGAAGGCGCTGCGCGCCGCTTCGGTCCCGCCCCGCGCACGGATTACGGCGCGGTCCTGAGCGCCAGCGAGCAGAGCTTGTTCGTCGTCGGCGGCCGCCTCGCGGACGGCACCGCGCCGGGCGACATCTGGCAGCACACGCTGAGCACCGACGCGAGTGCCGGTGGTCGCTGGGTGCGCCTGGGCGTCGAAGGCGCGCTGCCCGAGACGGTGCTCGCCGCCACCTACCGCCCCGAGGATCGGGGCCTGTACGTGCTCGATACGGTCGGCGGAAACACCGCACGCCTGCTCTTCTACGGACTCGGCACCGGAGTCTCGAGCATCCTCGCAACGTTCCCGCTCGACGGCGGCTTCGATCGCTTCGAGCTCGGCAACGCGCCGAACGGTGGCCTTTCGCTGTTCACGTCGACGCCTTCGCTCGGTGCCACGGGCTCGCACTGCGTGGCCACCTTCAGTCCAGCAAGCAGTGGCATTGGATCCATTTCCGGTCTGCTCGGTGCCGGTGGTCTCGGTGGCGGGTCCTGTCTGACTCCGGCGGGGCTGGTGCTCGGTTTGCGTGACCCGAGCCATCCGACCAGGCTTACTCTTTCCGCTACGCTTTCGTCCGAATTGTCGTTCCAGCCTGGCTTCGATATAAATCAGTGTCTCTGATGCGAAAGCTCGCCTGGTCTTCGTTCGTGCTGGGTGCCGTCGCCATCTTCGGCGGCGCCCGGTGCGGTAGGGACGAGCGCGCCGGGAGCAGCGGCGGCGAGGGAGGGGAAGGCGGCGCGGCGACGAGTGAGGAAAACGGTGGAGCAAGCGGAGCTTCTTCGCCGGGCGGCAGCGGCTACGACGCCGGTGGTACGGGCGAAGGCGGCGCCGCCGCTTCCGGCGGCTCCGCGGGCAACGGCCCCGATCCTTTCGCCGATGCGCCGGAAGCGGAGTGGGAGGGGTTCGGCACGTTTGGGACGTGCGAGGTCGATAGGCTCGTCGAGCCCGAGCGGCACACGCTGTTCTATTGGAAGCCGTGCGAGGGGATCGAGGGGTGCGAGATTGCCGTGATGAATACGAAGGTCGTCGAGCTGACCGAGCTCGGGCGGTACCCGTGGCCAAACAGCAGCATCATCGGGGACGGCGGCACCTTCTTCGGTCTCGTGTTTCAGGGGATAGAGAGCTACGTCATGTTCGCCGAGAGGGACGGTCAGGTGATCGACGGGTTCCGGAACGTACAGGTAGCGGGTGAACAGATTTGTTTGTTCGGCGGCGCGCCTGTATCCGAAACGTCGTATGCGTTCGTCATCAGCCGCTCGGTGGAAACAACCGTCATTCCGACAGCCGGGATGATGTTCGCACGCCAGTCGAGAGAACCTCGCGGTAGGCTAGCTTTGGATGACAGCGTCGTCGGCGCTCCCGGCGGCTGGGTATTCGGTGCGGAGCGGCTCGGCGTTACCTATGTCTTTCCGACGCGCCAAGCGTCGTTCTCGGCCGTCGATGGAAGCGATTTCCAGTTGTTCGCGA
>DASWGX010000087.1:0-4837 GCA_036393455.1 Polyangiaceae bacterium | reverse complement strand
CCGGCGCGTTCATCGAAGCCACCCAGACCGACGCCTTCCTGTATCGGCGAGGAGAATAAAAAAGGCGATGGCACCCCGCATCAGCTCTCGTATGAGCAAGGCCGCGCTCCAGCGCATCGATCGCCGGAAATTCTTGCTCGGTGCCGGCGGCACGGCGCTCGCACTGCCCATGCTCGAGGCGCACGCGCCGCGCGTGGCCTTCGGGGCGGCCGCGCCTGCACCGAGGCGGTTGATCGTCGTTCTTCACCCCCACGGCCGCAACGTCGGCAACGGCCTCGACGAAAGCGGGTCGCTCCAAGACAACTGGTCGCCGTCGCCGGGTGGCAGCACGACCTACCCGGAAACGGGACCGCTCTCTCCGATGCTCGCCGCGCTCGACGAGATCCGAAACGAAATCATCACCATCGACGGTATCGACAACCTGGCGCGGCACACGTCGGGCCACGAAGACGGCCACCTCTCGGGCAGCCTCACGTGCCTCACCTGCACGACTCCCAAGTCGAACATGACGGGCGGCGGCCCTTCGATCGACTTCGTGGCGGGGCAGCTGCTGCGCGCCTCCGCGGCTCAGCAGGCGGCGCTGGTCTTTCCGGCGTCGGCGATGGACGCCGACTGGCGCTACGAGGGCATCGAATTTTACGGCGAAAATGGCACCAGCCCGACACTGGTCGAGTCGAATCCTGCGCGCGCCATCCCCCAGCTCTTCGGCAACGTCATGCAGGACGACGAGCCGCCGCTGGAAAAGACGTTGCACGACCGGCTGCTCGCTCGACGGGGCAGCATCCTCGACTCCGTCGCGCAGAGCTACGAGTCCCTCAGCCGCCAAGTAAGCGTAACCGATCGCGAGCGGCTCGAGCAGCACGCTGCATTCATCCGCACGCTCGAGACGCGCCTCGGCGGCGGTGGAGGCGTCACGCTGGCGCAGGGCTGCGCCCGGCCCGACGAGTCGGTAGTTCCAGATTACAACGCGAGCAACAATCTGCGCGGCGAGGTAGACGCGGACGTCACTCCGTGGATCATCGAAAACCTCGTGATGTCGCTGGCCTGCGACGTCACGCGGGTGGCGAGCCTGCATCACTGGCTCGCGGGGGACCCGTACTTCCCGAGCGAGTTCGACGGGGAGTCGCCGCTCGGCGGCGGCAACAACTGGCACGACATGATCCACAACACGCCGCACCTGAGGGATCCGAACGCGGAACCCCTCACCCAGGCGTTTCAGTTTCACGGCAAGATGTTCGTGCGTCTGATTCAGCGCCTGAGCGAGATCATCGACGTCGACGGAAGCCGGCTACTCGACAATACCCTCGTCATGTGGGTTAGCGACATGGGTTACGGCTCGGGCCATTTGGATTTCAACAACCCGGTCGTGCTCGCCGGCATGGGCAGCGCCTTCGAGGGCGGGCAAGGCCGGCACATCGTGCTGCCCGAACGACGTTCGCTCGGCGACTTGTACGCGAAGGTGCTCCGCATGCTCGGCGGCACGGACGAAACGTTCGGCACTACCGGGACGCTGGGGGACAGCGGCTTCAGCTCGAAGGACGCGCTCAACGCCTGGTCCGGCTCGCCGGGCTACATCGAGGCGAGCCTGCCGCTGCATCTCGGCGACATCGAGCTCTGACCCGGGTTTCACCGTTCTCGGCTTAAGCCCGAAGCCCGAAGCCCGAAGCCTCAGGCAGGCTCACTGGCACGCCGGTGTAAAGCCGTCGCGGCAGGCGCGCTCGAATAGGCTGCGGGCGCGCACCTTGTCTTTCAAGACGCCGTCGCCTTTCTCGTAGCGCAACGCGAGCGCGAAGCAGCTCGCCGCGTCGCCGCGACCGCATGCTCGTTCCAGGAGCTCGAGGCCCTTGACGGGCTCGGGCGCACCGGGCGCGCCTTCGAGCGCCATCGTGCCCAGCATGCCGCATGCCGGCATGTGGTCGGTGGCACAGGCTTGCGTGTAGAGCTGGGCGGCCCGGGCGGGGTCCTTGGCAACTCCGACGCCGCGCAGATAGGCGGCGGCAAGCGCGCTGCAGCCTCGTTGATCGCCGCGGTCGCATGCTTGCTTGGCGAGAGCGGCGGCGCGTTCGGTATCTCGCGTTTCGTCGGAGCCCTCTTCCAGTGCGGAAGCGAGCTTGACGCAACTTTCCACGTCTCCGCCGCGACACGCGCGGTCCAGGAGCCCTTGAACGCTGTCGTTCAGCGGTGCCGCATCTTCCGCGGCGCGCTCCTCGTAGTGCCTGACCGCGGCCCGGCACGCCGCGACGTGCCCCGCTCCGCAAGCGCGCCGGTAGAGCTCGAGCGCCATGCTCGCGTCGACGCCGTCGCTTTCGTCCTCCAGGAGCAGACGCGCGAAGCGAACGCAGGCGAGCGCTTCTTCGTCGCGACAAGCCTTTTCGTAGGCTTCGCGCGCGAGCGACGGACTCTGACTGACGCCGTCACCGCGCTCGTGCATCAAACCGAGCCGCGCGCAGCTCAACCGATCGCCGCTCTGGCACTGCACCCGGCAATCGACGGCGCGTCCGTATTCGCACGCGTGAGGACGCCCTTCGACCTGGAAGCGACAGGCCCCGCCGGCGAATACGAGGGGGGCCGCGCAGCGCGGCGCCTCGATACTCTCGGCGATCACGTCTCGGGGCGCCGCGCCGGCGCCTGCTTCCGAAACTGCGACGAGCTCGAGGCTCAAAAGGGCGTCGCAGCCGGCAATCGCCGCCTCGCCGGAACCGCGATCGGCACAGCGCGCCGCGTCGCCGCCTTGGGCCACGACGCTGCCGGCGCTGCCGCCGCCGGAGCCGCCCTGACCAGCGCTCGGAGCCGACACGGGGGGCGCCACGACAGCGCCCTGGGCCGCGCCGGTTCGAACGACATAGGCGCCGAGCATCGCACTCTTCACGAAATGAGTCGCCGCGCCGCACTCACCGCGGAGATCGCCGCGCGGCACGGCGTCGCGACTGGCAACGCGCGCGCCGGAGCTCGTAGCTTCGATCCAGAGGCCTTGCCCGTGACCCAGACTGGAGGCGACCTCGCGTCCGCGAAACGGCAGGTTGCCTGCGACTTCGTCCGGCCCCGACAGACTGAGCTCGCGTTTCTCCGGCGTCGACGACAAGTACGTGTAGTCGCCCGTAGCGCTGCACGCGTCGAGCAGCGCGATCGACGTGCAATCGTATCGCACCAGCGCCACGCCGCGTTCGAGCCCGGCCATCAGCGCGGCGCGGCGCTCGGGGGATGCGTCGACCGCGAGCACCCAAGCGCGCGCAGGCGGATCCGCGCACGCGGTGAGCCGGGCCCCCGGAGCCACGGGCACCGGCGCCGGTGGCGGTGTCCGCGCGCCGCAACTCCAACCCAGCGCGGTGGCGATGAGCAGCCAGAAAGTTGCGGGCCGCCGTGCGGCGCCCGCGGACGTCGAATTACACCACTCCGACACGAGTCGCTTCAGCGCGAGGCTCAGTCGTCCACCTTGATCTTGACCATCTGAATCGGCGCGACCGGCCGATCACGACCGTCCGTCGGCGCCTTTTCAATCTGTTTGATGACGTCCAAGCCGGAAACGACCTTGCCGAACACGGGATGCTTGGAGGGGCCCGGCGTGAACCAGTCCAAGTAGGAATTGTGCGCGGTGTTGATGAAAAACTGGCACGAGCCGCTGTTGGGGCGTCCGGTATTGGCCATCGAGAGCGTTCCGGGCTCGTTCGACAGCTTCGCGTCGGGCGGGTGCTCGTCCTCGATGCAGCCGTCGGGAGCGTTGCCGGTGCCGGCGCGCGAGCTCTGTGGATCGCGACTGAGAGGACAGCCGAATTGAATCATGAACCCGTCGATCACTCGATGGAAGTGCAGGCCATCGTAGAAGCCCGCCTTCGCGAGCTTGGCGAAGTTGCCCGCCGTGATCGGCATCTGGTCCGCGAAGAGCTCGACGACGACGTCGCCCAGCGACGTGCTCAGCGTTGCGGTGGGGTTTGCCATGCGGGGGAACGTAGAACGGAAAGGGGCCGCGGCGCAACGCCGCCACTCGACGGCGCACGGCGTGTCAGTGATTGCCGTACGGCTTCTTGGGGACGCTCTGGAAATAAAGGTAGAGAGCCTCTATTTCGGCGGGCTTGAAGCGAGCCGTGTACGCTACCGGCATCACCGGGTCGAGCTTGCGGCCGTCGGGTCGCACGCCTTCGCGGAGCGACTTGTCGAAATCCTGAAGCGACCATTTTCCGAGACCCGTTGCGTCGAACGTGAGGTTCGACGCCGGCGGCCACGCCGGATCGCCGCCCAGAATCGGTCCGCCCGAAAACTCGTGACCGTGACACCCGCTGCAAACGGCTGCAAGATGCTCGCCGAGCTCGAGCGTCGCGGCAACGGGCGGAGGATACTTGAGCCGCGCCGCGGTGTGATCGATCAGTTCGGCGCTGATCGGGATGTCCCCTTTCACGACCAAGAGCGCCATTACGGGACCTCGCTCGCTCGGCTCCATGATGCGATCGACTTTGGGCAAGCTCTGAATGAACGCGGCGATGTCGCTGATTTCCTGATCCGAGAAGCGCGCATAGTCCGTCGACGGCATCGTCGCTGCCGTCCCGTCGGGACGCAGACCGTGACGGATGATCCTGACCCAATCCTCGGGCTTGTAGTCTTTGACGACTCCGCCGCGCGTAACGTTCGGTGCGACCCAGCGTCCCATCGCGGGGTTATCCATGATGACTTTGCCGCCGAAGTCGCTTGCGTGACATTCTGAGCAACCTGCTCTGGTTTCGACGTAGCGCTTGCCGCGCGCGACGGCGCGTCGCAGGGCGACGGCAGAAAGGTCGACTCCGACGAGCGGATCCACGGCCGCGGGCGCCGCGCCAGAGCCGTTTTCCGCGGCCGCCGCGTCACC
>DASWGX010000086.1:0-7741 GCA_036393455.1 Polyangiaceae bacterium | reverse complement strand
CGAGCAGCGGGTTGTAGTTCACGGTGTTCGAGTAACAGTTGGGGCTGAGGTCGAGCTCGGTCTCACAGTCCCAGATGGGGCGCGTCTGCCCGTTCGCCGTCCGTTCGAAGAGCTCGCCGTTGACGTCGTAGAGCAGGCTGCCGTTTTCGGTGACGTCGATGCAGTCGCCGACGGGAGCCTCGATCGTCTCGAAGTACTCGCGATCGAGCGTCATCTTGATGACTCCCTGATCGCCGCGCCGGCCCTGATCGACCCAAATGTAGCCGCCCTCTCGCGCGATGCGCTGAAACGACGACGAAGCGTTGTTCCCCGGATTGTTGTAGTACCAGACGACGCGCCCCTGCCGATCGATGATGTAAAGCCAGAACTGCCCCGTGTAGTAGTTGTTGCGGTTCTGCTGTGCGCTGGCGGGCGAGTCCTCCACCGAGCCGAACAACCAGCGATTGGGGCTCGCCAGGCTCGCGTCGTAGCTCACGACGGTGGGCTCCGGCATCACGCTGGGCACGGCTTCCGTTCGGCCCGTGTAGTCGCTCGACTTGTAGTCCACGCCCCCGGCGCGGCTCACGACGCGCACCGTGACGTCGGTTTCTCCGGGCACGCCGAGCACCACGTCTCGGTGCTCGCCCGCTTCTCCGCTCGAGGGCCTCGACGTCATCACGTTGCCCGCTTCGAAGCTGAACTCGAGCCACGTCTGCTCGGCGCTCATGCTCTGCGTCCAGGTGACGACGAGGATGGTGTTCACGTTGTCGTGAACGCTGATCTCGACGTTGCTGGCGAAGGCGTCGCTGACGCTGGCACCCCCGCTGCCCCCGCTCGAGGTTCCTCCCGCGCCGCTGGCCGCTCCGCCCGTGCCGCTGCTCGCTCCGCCCGCGCCGCTGGCCGCTCCGCCCGCGCCGCTGGCCGCCGCTCCACCGACTCCCGCGGCCGTGGCCCCGACCGCACCGGAACCGGTCGCGCCCGCGCCGACCGAGGTTGCGCCGGGACCGCCGCCGCCGTCGGTGCTTTCCGATCCGCAGCCGATCCAAACGAAACTGATCGCCGCAACGGCGGTCAACGACAAACGCGGGAGAGGCATTGTTTTCGACGTTTCGACGCGTGCCCGTCCAGGGACCGGACCCGGAAAAGGACTATAGCCTGGCCCTTCGAGAAAGCCGGCTCAAATAGATCAAATGGACCGGCCTGCATGGCTTCGAAGGCATGTTCATCTTCGACGAGACTCGATGAATTCAATCGCAATGGTGCTCGAGCGCGAGCGTCGCCTGAACGCGGCAGCCGTCATGAGCCGCGTGTAATAACGAAGGCTACAAGGGTGCCAACTTCACCCGCTGCAAGGCAGGACGCGCGCGACGCGGATCGACTGGCTGTTGCTGCCCTGCGCCGGGTAGGCGACGCTGCCGTCGGGAAAGCCCTTCATGTCCTGATAGCGGTGATCGGGCACGTTGATGGAAAACTGCGAGCTCACGGCGCTGCCGTCGCCCGCGTCGCGGACCTGAGCCGTCATCGTCGACCCGGATTCCCACGCGATCAGCAGGCGGTTCGGGCCATAGGACGCGAGGTGCGAGAAGTTGGAGCTGCCCACCGTGATGTTTCGATCCGGCGCAGCCTCGTTGAAGTGAAGCAGGCGAATCGTCCCCTGATAGCTCACCGATACCCAATAGCCCTGCCCGCTCGCGAGCACGAGATTGCCCACGCTGAGCGTCCCGATGTCGGGCGTGCTGAGGATGGTTCGGTAGGGAGCCGGCCGCGCCACCTGATTCTGAAAGTCGGTGGCGCACACCATCACGAAGTTTCCCGTGCGATCGTCCCAAACGATGCGCGTGTTCCAACTGTGGCTGCAACCACCGGGGAAGGCGTCGGGGTGGTTGACCAACGCGCCGCTGGGCCCAACCACCTGCATTCGGTCGCCCTCGTGGATGTTGATGCACCCTCCCTCTGAAATGCTGATGGCGTCGCAGAAGTACGCCGCGTAGTTGGTGCCGTCCGAGGCAATGCGCGTGTGGTGCTGGTACCACCAGATCATATGGACGGTGGCGCCCGTCGGGCCCGTCGAGTACGGCGGCAAGCTCGCGCTCGACGTGGTGAGCTTCGTCGCCCAACTCTCGTTGCCTGAGTTGTCGAAGCGCACCAAGTACATGTCGTAGCAGGGGATGGCCGGGCTCGGCCCGCCGTCGCAGAGGTTGCTGGGATTGCCGCAGTTGAGCGTTCCGCCGCCTTGCGCGTCGCGGGTGAGCGCGATGACGCCGCCGCCAGCGTCCGCGGCGATGTCCTGAAAGTCGTTCGCCGGCAAACTGAACGGTGTCCCCACGAGCTGATCGTCGCAGTCGAGCTCGGCCACGTAGACTCGATCGTTGTTGCTCAACCAGGCAAGACGCGAACCGCCGGCGGGGATCGGTGCGATGGCCATGGGGAGCGGCTGGGTGTCGCCTTCCCCGCCGCTGCCGATCACGGTGACGCCCAGGTTGACCTCGGTGACGCGCACCTGGGGCGACGAGCACGCGCTCGCCGGCGGTGTCGCGCAACCGCCGGTAGCGCCGCCACCCGTCCCGGCGCTGCCGGTCGTACCCGCCGTCCCGCTGGTTCCCGAGACTCCAGCCGTGCCCGATGTTGCCCCGGCGCCCGAAGCGCCTCCCGTACCAGCGCCAGACACGCCTCCCGTCGCACCGCCGGCCCCCGCGGCAGAACCTCCGGCAGCAGAACCTCCGGCAGCAGAACCTCCCCCGCCGCCGGAATTCATTCCGCCGGCGCCGCCTCCGCCCACGCCAGCTACGGGGACGCAGCTACCCGCCGAACAGCTCGTGCCGGCGGGACAAGCGTTGTTGCACACCCCACAGTGGAGCACGTCCGTTTGATGGTTGACGCAGCTCGCAACGCACTGAGCGAGCCCCGGCGCGCAGCTCGTGGTGCACATCCCGAAGGAGCACACTCGGCCGGGGGCGCAGGACGCGCCGCACGCGCCGCAATTGGCTGCATCCGCCTGCGTATCCACGCACCCCGCGGCGCACGGCGTGAGCTGCGCCAAGCACTGGCACGATACCCCGACACACACCTCGGTCGCCGCGCACGCCACCGGGCACGAGGCCCCAGAGCTGCCCGTCGCGGCCGCGGGCGTGTCGGCGGCTGGTGCGCAGCCGTGGGGCACGAGCAGGAGGCCGGCCAGCACGGGCACGAGGATCTTGGTGTGGGTCATCTCCGCTTCATCTCCACGCGGCGCCGAAACTTGGAGTTGCCGTAAGGCTAACGTTCGAGCGACCGAAAGCCCGGCAAGTTTATCCGGCTCTTGCTGGCAGCGCGGCCGCAGCGCCGCGAGCGGCGGAAAGTTTCAATCGAGCTGCGCCATAGAGCGCTCGAGAACCGGCTATCGACGTCTCGGCGAAAGCTCGTCACTTCAGCGGCGCGCGTTGCCCTTGGGCGCCCGATCTCACTCCTCCGGCTTTTGCAGCAGGGCGAAGTAGAGCGGGCCGGCGGCGGAGCGATCGGGCAAGATCCGAAAACCGAATCGCGTCGGCTCGACCTCGGCGACGGCGGAGCGAGGCAGTACCGTGCCGCCCTCGGCACGCGCCTCGGACGAGCGCGGAAAGCCGTCCGGAAGAACGGAAAGCATGGGGTGCCTCGGGCTCTGGAGGATGCGCTCGATCACACCGTCGTTCTCATCGTGGGCGAGCGCGCAAGTCGAATAGACGAGCCTGCCGCCGGGCTTGAGCGCCGCCGCCGCGGCGGCGAGGATCGCATACTGTTGCTGCGCGAGCCGCTTCACGCGAGCCGCGGACCATTCACCGAGGGCTCTCGGGCTGCCGAGAACGTGGCGCTCGCTCGAGCACGGCACGTCGAGCAAGAGTGCATCGAACGCACCAGGACTGCGGAGGCCGAAGCGAGCGGCATGGACGTTGGTGATGCGAATACGAGCGCCGAGCGACGCCGGCAAGTAGTCGTCGATGACGCGCCGGAGCCGTTCGAGCCGCGCCCGGGAACGATCGTTGAGAACCAGAGTCGCGTCCGGCGCCAGCCGTTCGGCGAGCAAGAGAGCCTTGCCGCCCGGCGCGGCGCACAGTTCTCCGATGGTCTCTCCGGGTCGTGGCGCGAGCAAGCGCGGCGGCAGCACGGACGCCGGATCGAGGGCATAGAAAGTCGTGAGGCCCGCCGCGTCTTTCGCGGGTGCCGCGGGCGCATCGAGCAGCGTGCAGCCTTCGAAGAGCGCGGTCGGCAGCGCCGCGAACAGCCGATGAAGCGGAGCGCCGCCGGGGGCGTCGAGCACCTTCGCAAATGGGTTTCGCCACGCAGCGTGACGAACCGAGCCGAGGAGCGCGTCGCGCAGCGACGGCCAGCGCGCTCCGAACACGTTCGCGTAGTAGCGCTCGAACCCTTCCGCCCCGCGGAGCACGGGCGACATGTTGGAGCAAGGTTAGCAGTGTTTCCGAAAGCCGCGCCGGCTCTGGCACGACGCGTCGAAGACGGCAAAATGCCTCTACGTTCCGGAGCTTGAAGGGTGCCGCGACGCGAGCCCGGCGAGCCCGCTTCGCCACCCGAGACCCTCTGTGCGGAAAAACACGACACGCCCTTCGATTTCCAGCTACACTGCCACGGTCGGCCTGTCGGCCTTCCACTCTTTTTGCTCTTGTTCCAACGCCGGGTCGCGTGCGAAGCGAGGACCGCGTCGGAACTGCACGTCGTTGAAAGGTAGGATCGAAATGAGAACTCAGTTCGCCGCTTTCGCTTGGTCGGTCGCCGGTTGCGTCGGGTTCGTCGTTGCGTGCAGCGCGGAGACGACCACGAATGTTCCAGGCCGTTCCGGTTCGTCGAGCTCGACCACGGGTTCCGGTGGCACGACGGGAACGTCGAGTGGAACGCCGTCGAGCGGGATCGGCACGACGGGGTCGGGCACCACGACATCGGGCGCGACGGCGACCGGCAGCGGCGGTTCGGTCGCGAGCACGGGCGCCGGCGGCACGGCCTCGAGCGCCGGCGGCACGTTCGGCGTCGGCGGTGCTTCCACGACCACCGGTACCGGCGGCGGCATGGCCGCGGCGTGCACGGACGCTACGGCGGTGGCGCCGCTCATCGACGATTTCGAGGACGGCGATCACGCGACGCCCCTCGCGGACGGAAAGCAGGGCTACTGGTACACGTACAACGACGGCACCGGGACGCAGATGCCCGCGCCGGCGGGCACGAGCGGTCCACCCTTCGTCCCCGCCGGGCCCGGCAACGGCGGCAGCGCTTTTGCCGCTGCGACCACCGGTTCCGGCTTCACGGTCTGGGGCGCCGGCCTGGGCCTCTCACTCAACAGCTCCGGCAGCACCGTCTGCAAGGTGAGCGCCGCCACCTTCGGCGGGGTTCAGTTTTACGTGCGCTCCAACGTGGCGCTGCGTGTGAAGTTGATGACTCCGGCGACGACGCCACAACCCGATGGAGAGTGCCTCGACGGCGGCATGGGCGCCGAGTGCGGCAACGGACACGGTTCCGCCGTCCCCAACACCATGGGCATGTGGCAGCTCGTGCAAGTGCCGTTCAGCGCGGCAACGCAAGAAGAAGGCTGGGGCCAGCCGGCAGGCGCCACGGTGGACGCGTCCCAGCTGCTCTCGATCCAGTTCCAGCTCGCGAGCGCGGACATGTCGGCGGCCTTCGACTTCGCCATCGACGACCTCGCCTTCTTCTAGGTAATTCGGCGCTTCGGCGTTCGAGCGTCGTGCTAGCGTAGCGCGCCCCATGGCGCAGCCCGACCACCCCGACCGCATCGTGCTCCACGTCGCCGGCACCGATCGGCCGGGCGTCACTGCGCGGCTCACGGAAGTGATCGCGGCGGAGAACGCCCACCTCGTCACGATGGGTCAGTCGGCGCTGCACGGCTACTTGATGCTGTCGGCGATCGTCGACATTCCACCGGGCTCGAATGCCCTGCGCATGCTCCTCTTCGCCGTCGCGGAGCTCGGTCTGCGCCTGGAAGTGAGCGCGTTTCGGCCGCGAGCGTCGACGCCGCGAGCGGCGGCGCCGAGCGCGCTCTGCGTCACGATGCTCGGGCCGCTTTCGGACGGAGGCGCGCCCGCGCGCATCACCCGCTTCATGGCGGACCGCCAGATGAACATCCGGGAGATCCGCTCGCTCTCCGACGAGGAGCTCACCGGGCTCGAGCTCATCGCGGACTTGCCTCCCGATCGCGAGTTCACCAGCGAGCAGCTGGCGGAGCTGCGCGGAGAGCTGCTGCGCATCGGCGTGGAGCTCCACGTCGATCTCGCGGTGCAAAAAGACGATCTGTTCCGAAAGAACAAGCGGCTCGTCTGCATGGACGTCGATTCCACGTTCGTGCGCGGCGAGTTCATCGACGAGCTCGCGGCGCTGGCCGGTTGCAAGCCGGAAGTCGCGGCCATTACCGAGCGCGCCATGCGCGGAGAAATCGACTTCAAGCAGGCGCTCACCGAGCGCGTCAAGCTGCTCGAAGGTCTGCCGATGGAGCGGGTGATGACGCTCTCGCAGAAGTTCGAGCTCACGCCCGGCGCGCAGAGCTTCGTTCGCGTGCTCCGCAGCCTGGGCTACCGCGTGGGGCTCGTGAGCGGCGGCTTCGACGTCTTCGTCGACGAGCTCCGCCAGCGCTTCGGCCTCGACTTCGCGTTTGCCAACGAGCTCGAAGCCAAGGACGGCGTGCTCACCGGCCGCGTCAAGGGCACGATCGTCGACGGCGAGCGCAAAGCCCAGGTGCTGCGCGACATGGCCAAGGTGAACAACTTCCGCATCGAGCAAACCGTGGCGGTCGGAGACGGCGCGAACGACATGCTCATGCTGCAGAGCGCCGGGCTCGGGATCGCCTTTCGCGCCAAGCCCAAGCTGCAAGAAGTGGCGGACATGAGCCTCAATCACAACGAGCGCCTGGATACGCTGCTCTACCTCATGGGGTTCAACGCCCGTGACCTGCGCGAGCTCGGCTGAACGCGGCGCGGCGCCGGGACTACGGGGCCCGTGACCAACGCCCGGTCACTCGACGGCGACGCTTCGCCGGCGCAAGTCCAGCTCACGCCGAAGAGCTTCTACCTCCTGTATCGGAACTGGCTCGCGCCGGAAAGCGCGCGAGCTCTCGCCGCCGCCGCCCGCGACGGCCTCGACTGGCAGCAGCGCCACATCGTGCTCTTCGGCAGAAAGATCCTGCAGCCGCGCCTGGTCGCGTGGGCCGGCGAAGTGCCGTACCGCTACTCGGGACAGACGCTCGAACCGCGAAAAGTACCGTCCTTCGTCCGAGACCTGCTGGCGGCGGCCGGCGCCGCGGCGGCGTGCTCGTTCAACCACGTCTTGATGAACCGCTACCGCGACGAGAACGACGCCATGGGCATGCACAGCGACGACGAAGCCGAGCTCGGCCCCCGTCCCAGCGTCGCCTCGCTCTCGCTCGGCGCCGAGCGCCGGCTGATGATCGTTTCGAAGCGGCGGAGCCTGGGCGTCAGGCACGAGCTCTTGCTCGAGCACAACAGCCTGCTCGTCATGGGTGGGGCTTTCCAGCATGAGCTCCGCCACGGCGTTCCGCGCGAGCGCCGGGCGCGCGCCGAGCGCTTGAACTTCACTTTCCGTCGCGTCGTCGTGAAGTGAATCGAGCGGAGGCCGCGCGTCGGGCGGGCCTTGGCTAGAGCCCTTGAGCCAGGATTTCGTGGACGAACAGGTCAAGTTTGTCCGAAGGGATCAGGCAGCATCGCGCCAGAGACGGTCGACGGCGGATTCGATGTGGCGAATGGCGACGCGAAGCGCAGATGGAATGGGTGGA
>DASWGX010000085.1:0-3222 GCA_036393455.1 Polyangiaceae bacterium | reverse complement strand
CAGCGACGGAGTCGCGTGGCTCTTGGCACGCCGCCCGCGCCTGGTTGCCGTCACACGCGGCCGCGACGGGGCGCGACTCGTGACGCGCCGAAGCGTGCTCGAGGATCCCGGTTACCGCGCCGACCCCGGTGGAGATCCGATTGGGGCGGGCGACGCTTTCGTCGCGGCGCTCGCGCACTCTGTGCTCGAAAAGCGCGCTCTTCCGGTCGCGCTCGGGGCCGCCAATCGCTACGCGTCGTTCGTCGCCTCCAGTCGCGGCGCACAGCCGCCCGTGCCCGCGGCGCTGATCGCGGCCGTGACGGGCCGGGGCCCCGAGGCCCCGCCGCCCGGGGAGCCCGACATCTCCCGGAAAGACAGGTGAAAGGCGGCCGATCGCGGGTTCGGGCACGCTCCGGCCATGTTGCAGAAAGCGACGAACGGCTCCGGAGGCGAACTGTGCGGGGATCTCGGCGAGCCGCGCGGCATGGATTTCAGAGCGTACGACCCCGAGTGCGACCGCTTTTACGACGAAATGTTCGAAAAGCCGGGGATGGCCCGTCCGGGCTTCGAAGCGCTGGTGAGCGGCATCAACGGCCTTGCGGAGGGCATCCTGGAACAGCGACAGCGGGGCGCCGAGCGCGCCCTGTTCAGCATGGGAATCACTTTTACCCTGGGGGACAGCGACGGAGCCGGGCTCGAGCGCATCCTGCCGTTCGACATCATTCCACGCATCATCGGCAACGCCGAGTGGAGACGCATCGAGGCGGGCCTCAAACAGCGCATCACCGCACTCAACTTGTTCCTCTCGGACGTCTACGGGAAACAGTCCATCGTGCGGGACGGCGTCGTGCCCCGCTATCTGATCGAAAGTTGCGGCGAGTTTCGTCCGCAATGCGTCGGGCTGGTTCCCCCGCGCGGCGTCTGGATTCACGTGACCGGCACCGACTTGGTGCGCGACAGCAGCGGCAACTTCTTCGTGCTCGAAGACAACACGCGCTGCCCTTCCGGCGTCAGCTACGTGCTGGAAAACAGGCAGGTGCTCAAGCGAACCTTCCCGCGCGTGTTCGAGCTGATGGCGATCCGTCCGGTCGACGACTACCCGATGCGCCTGCTCGAATCGCTGCGCTTTCTGGCGACCGATCGGGCACCGGACCCGCGCGTGGTAGTCCTCACGCCGGGCCGCTACAACAGCGCCTACTACGAGCACGCTTTCCTGGCGCAACAGATGGGCGTGGAGCTCGTGGAGCCGCAGGATCTCGTGGTGCAGGACGGCGACGTTTGCATGCTCACGACCGACGGGCCGGCGCGCGTCGACGTCATCTACCGGCGTATCGGCGACGATTTCCTCGACCCGAGCGTCTTCCGGCCGGATTCGTTGCTCGGAGTGCCCGGCATCGTCAAGGCGTACCTCGACGGCCGCGTCGCGCTCGCCAACGCGCCTGGCACCGGTGTAGCTGACGACAAGGCCATCTACGCCTATGTCGAAAAGATCATTCGCTACTACCTGGATCAGGAGCCCATCCTCTCCAACGTGCCGACCTACATCTGCTCCGATGAAGAACAGCGCCGCTACGTGCTCGAGCACCTTGCCGAGCTCGTGGTCAAGGCCACCGACGGCGCTGGCGGGTACGGCATGCTGATCGGGCCGCACGCGAGCCCTAGCGAGCGCCGGGACTTCGCCGGGCGCATACAGAAAAATCCCCGAGGCTACATCGCGCAACCCACGCTGATATTGTCGCGGGCGCCCACCATCGTCGGCCGGGAGCTGCACGGCCGCCACGTCGATTTGAGACCCTTCGCGCTGTACGGGCGAGACGTCTACGTCCAGCCCGGCGGGCTCACGCGCGTCGCGCTGCGCGCAGGCTCGCTCGTCGTCAACTCGTCCCAGGGCGGCGGCACGAAGGACACGTGGGTTCTAGCCGAACCGTAGGAACGCACACGGGTGCGCACGCCGACATGCTAAGCCGCGTTGCGGATGCAATCTACTGGATGAGCCGCTACGCCGAACGGGCGGAGAACGTGGCGCGCTTCATCGACGTCAATCTCCACTTGACGCTCGAGGCGAGCGGTCAGGCCACGAGCTGGGCGCCCTTGGTGCAAACCACGGGGGACCACCACTGGTTCACCGAACGCTACGGCGACCCGAGTGCCGAGAACGTGGTGAAGTTTCTCACGTTCGATCGCGAGTACCCGAACTCCGTTCTGTCCAGCATCTCGAGCGCACGCGAAAATGCCCGTACCGTGCGCGATCGCATCTCCCGCGAAATGTGGCAGGAGGTCAACGAGTTTTACCTGATGGTCAAGGACGCTAGCACCGACCCGGCCTCGCTTTCGGAGATGTCGGAGTTCTACGGGCGCGTGAAGCTCTCCGGCATACATTTCCAGGGCGTCACCGACGCCACGCTGTCGCGCGGCAACGCCTGGCACTTCGCCTACCTCGGGCGAATGCTGGAACGAGCGGACAAGACCTCCCGCATTCTCGACGTCAAGTACTACATTCTCCTGCCGACCGTACGCGACGTCGGCACGACGATCGACCAGCTGGGCTGGACGGCCCTCTTGAACTCGGCGTCTGCACTACAAATGTACCGCCAACAGTACCACGTCACGACGCACGAGAACGTCGCGAGCTTCCTCTTGCTCGACCGCGATTTCCCGCGTTCGATTCACCATTGCGTGCTCGAGGCGCGGCGCAGCCTGCACGCGTTGACCGGAACGCCGCTCGGAACCTACAAGAGCGAGGTGGAACGCCTGCTCGGGGAGCTGTGCGCGCGCCTCGACTACGGCAGTATTCGGGAGATCATGCGGCGCGGCCTGCACGAGTACCTCGACACGGTCCAGCTTTCCCTGAACGAAATCGGCGCCGCGATTCGCGAGAGGTTCTTCGCGACGAGCGCCGCCGCCCACGCGACGGAGCCGGAGGGCTGACTTGGCGATCCGCGTCGCACTCTCGCACCTGACGCGCTACGATTACGCGCGCCCGATCCAGCTCGGGCGGCAGCTCGTGCGCCTCAGGCCCGCGCCGCACAACCGCACGCCGATCCACCGCTACTCGCTCGCGATCCGTCCCGAACGGCACTTCGTCAACTGGCAGCAGGACCCGCACGGCAACTTCGTCGCGCGCCTAGCGTTCCCGGAATTGACTACGCACTTCGAGGTCTGCGTCGACCTCGTCGTGGATCTCGAAGCGTTCGACCCGTTCGACTTTTTCCTCGATCCGGCCGCCGACCGTTACCCGTTCGA
>DASWGX010000084.1:0-3985 GCA_036393455.1 Polyangiaceae bacterium | reverse complement strand
CAGGACACGTGACGGCGCCCCACCGTATTGGGCACATCCTTGCCGGCGCCGGCGCGAGGCGTGCGCGTCCCGGCAGGAGTCAGCTGAAGTCTCCGGCCACGGCCCGTCACTCCGAACGCTCTCCGAAAGCCGCTTCCGACTCCGCATCCCCCCAAACTCAACCTACGTTGCGAATTTGTGCCTCCCGATCCCCATCCCCCTTCCGACATCCGATCCCGCTCCCTCCCCGCTGCTGCCTTCACCACTCCCGGCCTCACCTCCAATCAAGGCCGGGACGCGCCGCCGAGCAGCCGGTAAACCTCCACACCCGCAAGGATGAACGGGCCATTCCCCTTGGGATCGTTCTGCCAGACCGGCTCGCTCATGTAGTAGCGGTAGCTGCCGTCGCGCCCGTAGCCGAGCCCGGCCACGAGACACTGGTTTCTCAGGCTCATCTTGCCGTCGGGGTGCAGCGTCACGAACTCCCGAACCAGACCTTCGAACGCTCTCACGGCGATGGCGCGATAGCTTTCGGGCAGGTAGCCCTTGAGCGTGGCCTTGGCGAAGAAATACGTGAACATCGCGGAAGCGGTCGATTCCCGATAGTTGCCGGGAGCGTCCGGCATATCGAGGATCTGAAACCAGGTACCGCTCGAGTCCTGATACTCGACCAGAGCCGGCGCGAGCTCTGCGACGATGTCGAGCAGCGGCTTGCGGCGCTTCGCGTCGCTCTCGGGTATTACGTCGAGCACGTCGACCAGGGCCATCGCGAACCAGCCGAGCCCCCTGCCCCACGCGTACTTCGACCGCCCCGTCTCCGGGTTGGCCCAGGGCTGCTGCTTCTTCTCGTCCCAGGCGTGAAAGTATAGCCCCGTGTCGGGATTTCTGAGGTGCTCACGCGTCACGACGAACTCGTTGACGACCTCGTCGAAGCTCTTACCGTCCTCGAACATCGCCGAGTAACGAGCGAGGAACGGCATACCCATGTAAACCCCGTCGAGCCAGAGCTGCCACGGGTAGCGCTTCTTGTGCCAGAAAGCGCCGTCCGTCGTCCTCGGGTGCTTCTCGAGCTGTTTGCGCAGGCGCCCCGCGGCAAGCTTGTACTTCTCTTGCTTGGTCCGCTCGTAAAGCCGGAGCAGGTTGCGGCCGGGATTGATGCTGTCGATGTTGTAGTCGCCGAGGTCGTATTCGAGGATCTCACCCTTGTCGGTGACGAACGAGCCCGAAACCTTCTCGAGCACCTCGGCGTACTTCGGCGCGGGCGCGACCTGGTTCAGCTCGTCGTAGGCGAGCGGCTGCAAGCCCACGATGTCGTATTCGAACTTGGGCTTGCGGCCGCGGTTCGCGTCCCAGCCGCCCTGCCGGTAGTCGAGCGTCTTTCTTTCGAGCTCCGAGTCGGCAAGCTTCTTGGCCCAGGCGAGCGCCGCCTCGGCCGTGATGGGGTACGTCTTGCCGGCGACCGAAAGGCTCGTGCGAAGCCGCTGGCGCGGCTCCAGCGTCAGTTTCTCCGCTTCGCGTTCCAGGTACGCCGCGAAATCCGACTTGCTCGCGATTCCGCCGGGTTCGCCCTGCCACGCCGCCAGGAAGTAATACTCGAGCCTCCCGCCCGCGGGCTTTACCACCGAGATGTAGTTGTTCGTGTCGGCGGTTTGGAGCTCGCGCGCGCCGCGCTCCATCAACACCGCCATACCCAGCATGTCTTCGCTCAGCGCCTGCTTGCCCCAGCTTCCGGCGTAGGTGAAGGCCCGGCCCGTGACGTCGTTCGAACCCTCGACGAGCTCGGTGCCCGGGTGCTTCACCAACCCGATCGCCAGCTTCGGCAGCTCTTCGGACAAGTGCAGGCGCGTGTGCACCAGGCGGCTCCCGGCGGTCATCGAGAAGTCCGCCGTCACATCGAGCTTCTTTCCCGCGACCTTCCAGCCCCGGTACCGGATGCGGAACGACGAATACAGGCTGCCATTTTCCGTGATCGTCACGTCCCAACCCTCGACGTCGGAGACGAGCCCGACCGGCTTTATACGGTTCTTCTCGTTGTAGAACCCGAACCCGCCCGTCCCGAGCGACTCGCCCACCTTGAGGATATCCATGCCCCAGTCCGCCATGTGGTGATACGACTCGTAACCGTCGAGGCCGATACCCTGCAGCACCGGCGCCGCCGTCTTCTTGCCGAAAATGTCGAACCCGTTGCGCCAATCGAGGTAGACGCGGTACGCGACCTTGTCGGACTCGATGCCGGGGCCCTCGTAGCGGATCAGGTTCGAGTGATCCGTGTGCTCCGGCGGCGGCGTGAACGCTTGCACGTTCTGAAACGTGCCGCCCACGTACTCCTTGAGCTTCGGGTCCTTCTCGCGCGGCTTCCAGTCGCCGCCGACCTTGTGAGAGACCTCCGCCTGAGTGCGCTTGGGGAACTGCTTCGCGGCGGCACCGGCGTCCTCGACCAGGCGCAGCATCTTGGTCTCGGCGGGCGCGAAATCGACGAGCACCAGGATACCGTCCTTGGTCCCGTTCCCGTCGACGTCGATGGACTGATTGGGCACGAGATTGCCGAGAACCATCGGCGCCAGGGCCTTCAGGCGCGGGTCGTCCGCGGCGAGGCCGAGGTCGTAGTAGCTGAAGTAGACGGGGCTTTCCGCGCGCGCGAACTCGGACGGGTTCTGCAGCTCCACCTCCGCTATCACCTGGGGCTCCACCGGCGTCCGCAGAGCCGCGGGCGTCGCCCGAGCGGGTGCCGCGGTTTCCGGAAGCAAAGACGGCTCGGGAGCGCGCGAGCCCGCGCACCCCGCAAGGCCGACACCCCATAGCAAGGTTTTACAAACGCTATTGAAACGTGACACTGCCTTCACCTGGACTTCTGCTGACTCCGGCGCGCGGAACCGCGCGCTCCGCCTGGGTACGTGGGGACGAACTTTTCCATACGACATGCCGGACGAGTCGCGCAAGCCGAGCCGCTCGCCCCAGTTGCGGCTCGAGGGGTTGCCGTCTCGAACGTTGCGCTTCGAATTCGGGTAGCGGCGTCGGCAGCGCGGCGATAGGCTCCGTTGCAATGCGCGTCCTCGTCACCGGCGGCGCCGGCTTCATCGGAAGCCACGTGGTCGAACAATCGCTCGCGCAAGGGTGGGAAGTCTCCGTCATCGACAACCTGAGCACCGGCCGGCGGCACAATCTCCCGCACGACGCGCACCTGTACGAAGTCGACCTCCGCGATCGCGACGCGACGCTGCGCGCGGTCCGTGATTTTCGGCCCGAGCACGTCAGCCATCAAGCAGCGCAGCCGAGCGTCGCGGTCAGCGTGAGAGAGCCGCGCCTCGATGCGGACGTCAACGTGATGGGCGGACTGAACCTGCTCGACGCCTGCACCGCCCCGGGCGTGAACGTACCGGGCCTCGTCTTTGCCAGCACCGGAGGCGCCATCTACGGGGAAGTCGCCGGAGGTCACCGGGCCGCGGAGGGCGAACCACCGAATCCACTGAGCCCCTACGCGATTCACAAGCTCGCCTTCGAACGACTGCTCGAAGTCTATCGGCTGCATCGCGGCCTCGGGTTCACCGCGCTCCGCTACTCCAACGTCTACGGCCCGCGTCAAGATGCGCACGGCGAGGCCGGAGTCATCGCGATCTTCCTTCGCCGCGCGCTCGAGGGAAAACCGCTCACGATCAACGCCCGGCAGAGCGCCGGCGACGACGGCTGCGTGCGCGACTACGTCTACGTCTCCGACGTCGCGCGTGCCAACGTCCTCGCGCTAAAAGGCGAGATTCACGAAAGCGTCGTCAACGTCGCCACCGGAATCGGCACGACGACGCGCGACCTTGGCCGCAGAATCCTTGCCGTGACAGGCTGCGACGTCGAACTCGAGCCCGCAGCGAAACGACCCGGCGACCTCGGACGCTCCGTGCTCGACCCTTCGCTCACCGAGCGCTACCTCGGTTCGCTGGTCGGCCTCGACCGAGGGCTCGCGCGCACGCACGCCGCCTTTGCGACGGAGCCGCCGTCCCCAACCTCTGACCTG
>DASWGX010000083.1:0-4905 GCA_036393455.1 Polyangiaceae bacterium | reverse complement strand
TGGTCACCGACGCGTCCTCGTACAGGTCGACGTCGGGGGCGATTTCGATGTCGACGCGCGCCAAGCCTTCGTCGAGCCGGACGCTCTTGACGTTGCCCACCGGAATACCGGCCACGCGCACTTGCGAGCGTTTGGCGACGCCGGTCGCGTCCCTCATGCGGGCGAACACCGTGTAGCCCCCGTCGCTGCCCACCCGGTGCGTGATGAACCGATAGACGGCAAATGCCGCCACGGCCATGGCGACAGCGAAAAGACCCACTTTCGCGGCTGTCGTGTAGCGGCCCATCAGCGGCTCGACGACCCTATCAGGGCTGGGGGCACCGGTCGACTTTCCCGGGGAAATCCAGGAGGAGTGGGCCGACCCGCCCGCGGGTTGCTACAAGTCGCCCGAGGTGTGACCTTTCGCTCGAGCCGGCTCGGAACGCTTGGACTTTTGGCGTGCGCTCTCCCCGCGTGCCGAGAGCGCTCGCTACCGCCCGCGTCCGTCGAGTCGAGTTCGACGCGCACCGATGCGTCGTCCAGCGAAGGCGCCGGCGGCTCCGCTGCCGCCTGGCAACCCTTCACTCTCGCTCCGCACGCCATCGATGACTTCCCCGCGGGCTTCGCGCCGGGCTCGACGGCGCGCTTCGACGTCGCTTGTCGTATCAACGACGGCGCGCTCGTCCGCGTCGCGGAACGTCTGGCCGCCGGCGCGGTGCGAGCACCCGTTGCGATCGATTCGGAGCGGCTGAACTTCATGCTGCGCGCCGAAGGCTCGCCGTACCTGTGGGCGCGCGCTTGGTGGCTCGAAGGTCGCGAGCTCACGGCCCAGGACATCGGCGAGCGGCTGAAACGCTGGCTTGGCTCGTTCGACGACGCCGGCGAGCGGCGTTGTGGCATCGCGCGACGGCGCGCGGCGGACGGCAGGGAGGTCATCGCGGTGGTGGCCGTCGACGCGGCCGCGGATCTACGGCCGACTCCGACTCGAGTGCGTCCAGGCCAGTGGGTGAACATCCAGAGCAGCCTGCTCGTGCCCGCCTCCGATGCCAAGGTGGTCGTCGTGGGGCCGGACGCCGTGCCGCACGGCGTTCCCACTTCTTTTGCGGGCGGCGAGGTTCGCGCGCGCTTCAACGCGGATCGTCCCGGGACGTGGCGCGCGCAGCTGCTCGCCACCACCGCCGCGGGCCCCCGCCCGCTGCTCGAGGTAGTGACGCACGCTGGCGTCGATCCGCCGGGCGCTCCCGAGCGAGGCCCGGTTCCCGGCGACGCCGCGCTCGCTGCGGGGCTCGAAGCGTCCGACGCGCTCGCGTCGATGCTGAACCGAGCTCGCGCTTCGATGGGCCTCGACCGTCTGTGGCAGAGCGCCGCTCTGGATCGCCTCGCGCGCGAGCACGCCGAAGCGATGCGAGAAGCACGGCGATTGGCGCACGACACGGGTCGCGGCGACGCAACGATCCGCGCCCGCGTGGCGCTTGCCGACGTCGTCGTCGGTGGCGAGAACATTGCCCACGCGGCGACGCTCCGCGACGCACACCGCACCTTGTGGGAGAGCCCTTCTCACCGCAGCAACATGCTGAACGGTCGTTTCGGTGCAGTTGGAATCGGAGTCGCGCGGGACGAAGACGGCAGCCTCTGGGTCTGCGAGCTCTTCGCAATACAGACACGCAGAGAGCCCGCGGTTGGGCATGAATTGGAAACTTATTGAACCGGGCGTCCGGCTGGAACGCGTGATCGCGCTTTCAACGCCATCGGCTAGAAGCTAGGCTGCCGCGTAAAGATGTCGAGTAGGACAGCCGTGAAGCGCGCAGTCATTGCGCGGTGCATCCACGGCCTCTCCGCGACGGCCCTGGCGACGCTGGTTTTCGCGTTGCTGCTCCTGGTGTCCGTTCGCGCCGAGGCGCAGTCGGACAACTTCTACCTGGATCGCGCGCAGCTCAGCGGCGCCCCGGACGACGGCTTCATGGTGTTCCGTCCGTACGTCAGCGAGCAAACGCGCTTCTACGGAACGGGCGCGCTCGGCTTTTCGCTGAACCCGTTGCGCAAGAATACCGTGACGGACGACGCCGCGGTTCGGCGCCGCATCGACAATCTGGTCCAGGCACAGTTCATCACGTATTTGATGGCGGGCGCCCAGATCAAGCAGCTCGCCACGTTCAGCCTTTCGCTTCCCGTCGCCGTGTACCAGCTCACCGGCGACGACCCCGCGGGAGAGGGCGTGGGCGGCGGCGGGCTCAGCGACAACCCAGTCGCAGCGCACGACGCGCGTCTCGACGCCCGCCTGCGCTACCACCAATCCGCCGATCGCAAGCTCCGGCTCGGCGCCGGCGCGGCGTTCTTCGTGCCCACCGGGAACGCGGAAGGCTTCGCCGGCGACGGCCAAGTCACCGGGTGGCTGTTCGCCAACGGGGAGCTCGACTTCGGGCGTTTCTTCGGCGTCGGAATGCTCGGCCCGCACTTCCGTCCACAGCGCAGCATCGGTGGCGACGCCGGAGACTTGTTCCTCGCGAGCGAGCTCCGCTACGCGATCGGCGCCTACATGCCGATTCGCGGCGGAACGGTCCGGCTCGGCGCCGAGCTCTGGGGTCAGTTCGGCATCGGGGAGTCGGGCGGCGAATCCACCTTCTTCACCGGGAAGAACACGCAGCTCGAATGGCTGGCGCAGGCGCGCTTCCTCTTCGACGCCGACGATCGGATGTACGCGAACCTGGGCGCGGGGACGCGCCTGGCGCCGGGCTACGGCGGCGCCGATCTGCGCGTCCTCGGGTCGATCGGCTATTATCTCACGCTGGAAGACACCAGGCCGAAGGCGCCCGCGAGGAAGATCGAGATCATCCCGGACGCCGACGACTACGACCGCGACACGGACGGCGACGGCTACCCGGACAGCGTCGACAAGTGTCCGACGATCAAGGAAGACGGAAAGCCTCCGGACCCGACGGACGGCTGTCCGATCGACGCCGATCGCGACGGCGACGGCATTCCCGACACGCAGGACCAATGTCCCGACGAGCCCGAGGACAAGGACGGCGTCGAAGACAAGGACGGCTGTCCCGAGGAGGACGTCGACAACGACGGCATCCCGGATGGGGAAGATCGCTGCCCCACCGAGCCCGGGCCGCGCTCGAGCGACGCGGAAAAGAATGGTTGCCCGCAGCTGACGCGCATCGATCCGGACGGGTCGGTGACGCTGCTCGAACCGATTCAGTTCGAATACAACAAGGCTACCATCAAACCGGTAAGCTTCCCGATCCTGGACGAGGTCGTGACGTTGATGAAGTCCCGTCCCAGCCTACGTATCGGTGTCTACGGTCATACGGACAGCCAGGGCGGCCATGACTACAACGTGCGGCTGAGCAAGAACCGCGCGGCCTCCGTGATGCGCTACCTCGTCAGCGCGGGCGTCGCGGCGAATCGCCTCGAGTCGGAGGGCTTCGGCCCCGACAAGCCGCTCGCGTCGAACGACACCGAGCAAGGACGCGCGAAGAACCGCCGCGTCGAGTTCAAGATTCTGGGCGACTGACGACGGGAGCGCTCACTTGCTGTGAGGCGGCATCTTCGCTTCGCGGAACACCACGTGCTTGCGCACGACCGGGTCGTACTTTTTCAGCTCGAGCTTGGTGGTCTGGGTCCGCTTGTTCTTCGTCGTGTAGTAGATGAACCCGGTCCCGGCGCTCGAAATGAGACGGATGTGATCACGCATCAAGGCGCGAGGTATCATGCGGGAGCGAGCCGGGCAAGCGCCGGCGCGCGGGACCGCACTTGACGGGCTGGCACTTGACGGGGGCCGCACACCGTGCTTGCTTCCCGCGCCCGATCGCCGAATTGGGCCTCGAAAAACCCCCTAGGCCGGCCGGGCCGCCCTCGGAGCGGAGCCATGAAGCGAACCTACCAGCCCCACAATACCAGCCGCCTCCGAACTCACGGCTTCCGCAAACGCCTCAAGACGCGCGGCGGCCTGAAAATCCTCAAGAACCGGCGGCGGCGCGGCCGCTGGCGCTTGGCCGTCAGTGCCTTCAAGAAGTAGGCGCTCGAGCAGCAGGGCCTCAGAAAAAAACGCGAGCCTCGGGGAACGGAGCGTCGGGACGTGACGGGGTCTCCTCTTCGCGTTCGCAAGCGCTCGGAATACTTGGTGATCCAGCGTGATGGGCGGCGCGCGTCGACGCCGGCGTTCGCGTTCCTGCTCCGGGCCCGCGCGGACGAATCCGGGCCTGCCCTCGGAATCACCGCGTCGCGGCGAATCGGGAACGCGGTGACTCGTAATCGAGCAAAGCGCCTGGTCCGCGAGGCATTTCGTGCAACCCCCGAGCTCTGGGACCGGCGGCTCGACGTGGTCGTCGTGGTGAAAAGGCCGCTCGCGGGCTACAAGCTCGGGGACGTGGTGACCGAGTGGCGAGCTGCGGTTCGGACGATTTCTCGCCAGGGGACGGCCGCGCTCGCGGACCGTGAGCGCCGCGAGGCGAGCACCGAGTCTCGGGTGGCGAACGGCGACTAATCGTCGCATGCTCGGGCCCCGTGGCCGTCAAAGCGCTGCTGCTCCTGATCCGGCTCTACCAGCTGGCCATTTCACCCTTCCTGGGCGCGTGCTGCCGCTTCCATCCTTCCTGCTCGTGCTACGCGGCCGAGTGCCTGCGGCTCCACGGCTTCTGGCGAGGGCTGGGGCTCTCCGTGCGCCGTCTGGGCCGCTGCCATCCCTTCCACCCGGGCGGCTTCGATCCTCCCCCGCTCGATTGCCGCGCCGGCTCGCGGTCGGAGCGTGTTACAGGGCTTCTCGCCTCTCCCAGGCGGTGAGCGCTGCGCCGCCGATCCCCTTTTTGACAGGAGCTTTTCACCGATATGGATCGAGGTGGTCTCGGGCGTTGGCTGCTCTTGGGAGCCGCCGTCTTTCTGTTGCTCACGATCTTCAAGCCGTTCGGCGGCGGCCCCGAA
>DASWGX010000082.1:0-7953 GCA_036393455.1 Polyangiaceae bacterium | reverse complement strand
GCCAGCGGAGCCAGTCGGCTTCGACCGCGTAGTGGGTTCCCCTCACCTTGGCGAGGTAGAGCCCGAGCTGCTCGCAGCGCAGCCGCCCTCGAGCGTCCGGTTTCTTCGCAACATAGCCCGCGTGCAGGACGTCGAGCTCGTAGCCCTCGAACACGCCGGAAAACGGATCGAATAGGAAGTACTCTCCAACCTTCAGCAACCGCGCGTAGATGCGCATCTTGTCGCCGCGGTCGACCTTTTCGGTCGTCGCCGACAGGAGCTCGATGACCACGTCGGGACCTTTCCCATCCTCCTCCCACACGACCCACGCTCGTCGCTCGCGGCGCGTCGTGTTGGTCACCACGAACACGTCCGGCCCGCGGAAATCGTTTTTCCGACTCTGTATCTCGCTGAAGTACAGGAACATGTTGCCCCCGACATAGAAGTCCGTCCGCGCGCGCCAAGCCAGTGCATCCGCTACGCGCACGGGTGGAGCGCCAGCTCCGTTCCTCGGCGACAGAACGCGGTTCCTCGGCGACAGAACGCCGCCCGCCTGGGCGGCGCCCGAGCCGCGAGCACCCAGCCGCCGGGCGAGCGCCTTACTCACGCATCGCGCCGCTCGCGCGGAACCGTGCGTCGTCGTGTCCGTCTGGCAGCAGGGCCAGCGCATCACTCTCACGTTCGACGTCCAGGACTGAGACGGCGCGGTTTGGCTCCGCGAGGAGCCGACCCACATGCTAGCTTCGCCGCGATGACGCGCCGCGAGCTTCTCGAGCTGATACGCGGGGATATCTTGCTCGCTCGAGTGTTCGACCACGTCGCGCGACTCGACCAGCACGACGCGGCCCATGGGCTCGAGCATCTGCTTCGCGTCGCGCTCGGAACCATTCGCCTCGGCGCCAACCGCGTCGACCGACGCGAAGCGGTCCTCGCCGCGCTCCTGCACGACGTCGTCAATCCACCGAAGGATCATCCCGAGCGCGCGCTCGCCAGCACGCGTTCCATGCTGGCGGCGCGCGAGCTCCTGGCCGGTACCAACCTCGATGCCGACGCCGTCGAGCGCATCGCACAGGCGATTGAAGACCACAGCCATAGCCGTGGGGCCAAGCCACGCTCCGCGCTCGGCGAGGCCTTGCAGGACGCCGACCGTCTGGAAGCGCTCGGAGCCCTGGGCATTGCGCGCACGTTTTCCACCGGAGCGCGCCTCGGCGCGCACTACTTCCACCCCGACGACCCGTGGGGGGAGCACCGAGCGCTCGACGACAAGCGCTACTCGGTCGATCACTTCTTCACCAAGCTGCTCGCGCTGCCCGGCACCTTCTGTACGGTGCGCGGGCGCGCCGAAGCCGCAGAGCGCATCGAGCTCCTGAAGCGCTTCCTGGAGGCGCTCGGCGAGGAGATCGGAAGTCCGCTCCCGCGCCCCGCAGAGGCGGGGCGGCCGTGACGGTCCCGGTGGCCGTTCTCCTGGCCTTCGCGGCCTGGACGCTGATCACCCTCACCTTCGGCATCGGGCTCGAGCGCGGCTTCAAGATCGCCTCGGGACGAGCAAAGCTCACCGACTTTCCAGCCGATACTCCGCACGGCAGCCCGCTCTACCGCAGGGCCATGCGCGCCCACGCCAACTGCGTCGAGAACCTGCCGCTGTTCGGGGCCGTCGTGATCGCCGCGGTGGCGACGGGCACTTCGTCGCCGGCTCTCGACTTGCTCGCGTTGACCTTCCTCGGCGCTCGCATCATGCAGACCTTGGTTCACGTCCTGCCCACGCCGAACAGTTCGTGGGGCGCGATCCGCTTCACGTTCTTTCTGATTCAACTCGCCTGCATGGTCGCGATGGGCGCCCTCATCGCCGTCGCGGCAGCCCCCGTCTGAAGCCTCCGCTCGTCCCTTCGCGCGCTTCGCCGGCGCGCCGCGAGCTCCGGCACCGGAGAGCGTCGGAGCCGCGCCGCTGTAGCCCCGGGCGCGGGCGCCGAAACGCCACAACGTGACAGGTTTGCGATTCGTCGCGATTCGCCTCGCAATTCCAGACGACACGCGCGTCGCAGCTAGGCGTGGCCCGAGCGTCGCGGCGAGCGCTCGCGCAAACACCCGGCGCGCGTTCACACATCGCTGGCGCCGGCGTGCCGGCGCTGGCGCGGGTCATGCATGTACCATGCTTCAACCAGTATCGAGTCCCACAAGCCCACGCGCGATTTCACGCGCGCGACCCGAACGAGCGACCGCGCGACGTCGCAGGCGCGCGCCCGCCGAGGACCACGCCGGTGCGGAGCATAATAGTGAGGCAAAAATCGTGAACCACCTCAGGCTGCTCGCGGTGCGCGAGCGTTCCGTCAATTTCGTCCTGACCCTGTTGCGCGTGACCGTCGGCGTCGTCATGGCCGCTCACGGCTGGAGCAAACTGTCGGACACCGCCGGAACGGCTGCGTCGTTTGCCGAGCTGGGCCTGCCGCTGCCGTCGCTATTGGTGTACGTGGCCGTCCTCACGGAACTTTTCGGCGGCCTCGCTCTGATTTTTGGGTTGCTCACGCGCTACGTCGCGCTCGGTATTGCCTGCACGCTGGTGGTCGCCATCGTCTTCGCTCACCTCGGCAACGGCCTGATGGCGAAGAACGGCGGCTTCGAGTACCCGCTGACGCTGCTCTTGGTCGCGCTGCTGTTCGTGGTCAACGGCGGCGGAACGCTGAGCATTGATCACGCGCTCGAACGCCGCCGCCAGCGCCACGCCGCGCATGTGGCCACCGTGCGGACGCAACGCGCCAGAGCCGAAGCCCGGCGGGCAGCTCACGGGTCGATCTAGTCGCGCAAGCTGCGGAAGGAGACTGGAATGGCCTTCGAGCAAACCGATGGTGACATGGAGCGTCACTTGACGGAAGTCTTGGACAGTTTCGACACCGCAATGCTGGTGACCCTCGACGCCTCCGGCGTGCCTCGCGCCAGACCGCTCAGCATCGCGCAGCGCGAGAGCGACGGCACGCTCTGGTTTCTCACCTCGCAACAGACCGGGCAGGTTCTCGACATTCGCGACGACCGGCGTGTCGCCGTCGTGCTCCAGTCGCCGCGCCGCTTCGCGTCGCTCTGCGGCGCAGCGACCCTGGTCGATGACCGCGCACGCATCGAAGCCCTGTGGCGCGAGGCGTGGCGCCCCTGGTTTCCGAGCGGGCCGAAAGATCCGTCCATCGTCGTCGTGAGAATCGAGGTTCACTCCGCCGAGTACTGGGACCTCGAAGGCCTGAACGGGTTGAAGTACGTCGCGTCCGCGCTCAAGGCGGTGGTGACGAGAAAACGCGCCAGCGACGCGGCGAACACGCCGTACCACGGCCGGCGCGACGCCCCACGGCGTTCGTAGCCAAAGCCGGGGCGCGCACGCCGCTCGCGTCCCCGGCAAAACCCGGCTAACCTCCCCTCATGCGGCGTGAGTGTCGGTATACCGTCGCGATCGGGGCCATGTGCCTTTCCTGCGGCACGTCGCAGGGCGGCATGGCCGACGGCGCGCGTCAGAGCGGCGCGAACGGCAGCAGCGCGAACGCGGCATCGGCCGGGGGCGGCGGCTCGAGCGCGGCCGAGGGCGGCTCCGGGGCGCTCGCCGCAACCGGAAGCGGGGGCTCGGGTGGAGCCTCCGACATGTGTCCGGGATCGACGAACCACGCGCCAGGCTCCCGGCTGAGAGGGCGCTTTGCGGTCACCTCAGAAGGGGATCGCGCCTGGCAAGGTTGGTTCGACGCGGAGCTCGAGTTGAACTGCGTCTTCAACCGCGCGGGCGACGGTCAGATCCGTTGTCTTCCCGTCAACTACGACATCAGCGAAGAGTTCTTCCTGGACGCACAGTGCACCGACGCGGTTTATGCCGAAAGCCGCGAAGCGCCGTGCGTTCCCATCGACTATCTCGTGGTGTTCCGGCCCAGCGACTGCGTCACCGGGGCGGGCTACTTCGTGTTCGAGCGCGGGGAAGAAGTCGCGGCGCCCGCTAGCCTGTACGCAAAGGACCAGGATGGCGCGTGCATCGCGACGGGCATACCGAGCGACAGCGGCTTGTTTCGCCGCGGTCCCGAGGTTCCGCCGACCTCGTTCATGCCGGGCACCTCGGCGGAGCTGTCCGTGGCCGGCAGGCTCAGCGCGCGCGGCTACACGGCCAGCGACGGACTGCGTCAAGTCACGGGCTGGGCCGACGCGACGCTCGACGGCGCGAGCTGTCGCTTCGTGCCGGCGAGTGACGGCTTCGTTCGCTGCCAGCCGATCGGCGCACGAACAGAAGCGCTGTTTTCGGACCTCGCCTGCTCGGCGCCGCTGCTTTCGTACGCCCCGGGAGTCTGCGCCACGGGAGAAGCGCCGGCCTACGCCACGGACTATCCCGAACCTCGCTGTCCCGCCGGCCACTACGAAATCCTCGCTCGCGGCGCGGAGTTCTCGGGACAGCCGTACTCGCTGGGAACTGCGTGCGCGCCCACCACCGCACCCGCAGACGTCACGCTCTACGAGACGAACACCGTGCCGCCGGACACCTTCGAAATCGTCCGAGAACGCATCGACATGGCGGATTCCGGCCGGCTCAAACCGCGCTACTACACGAGCGACGCGGGCGGCTGCTGGTTTCGCGACTTCTGGGACAGCGAGCTCGAAATCGCATGCGCGTTCAGGCTGGCGGCGGACGGGGAGTACCGCTGCCTGCCGGACGGGGATTACGCCGTCGTCACGGCTTTCAGCAACGATGCGTGTACCGAGAGCGTCGGCCTACTCGAGCTCGACGCCTGCATTCCGTCGCCGCTTCCCCCTTATGTCGGGCTGTTCGCTGCTGCGGAGTGCGGAACCGTCGTCGCCGGCTATCGCACCGAGACCCTCGCCAGTGCTTCGCTGCCGCTGTGGCAATTGACCGATTCGACTTGTGTCGCCATGACGCCCGGCGACGCGGACTACGCCGTGCTCACGCCCGTGCCCGATACTCTCTTCATCGCTGGAGAGCCGAGCGTCGAGTAGGCGTCAGCGCTGCACGGTTCCCGGCGGAACCGCGGCGTAGCGGGCGCGCGACGTGACGAGGCCTTCGACTCCGAAGACGAGCAGCGCGAGCCAGATCAAGGAGAACCCCGCGGCTTTGGCAGCTGGAAACGTTTCGTGCCAGACCAAGACGCCGAGCAGAAGCTGTACCGACGGGCCGATGTACTGAAGCACCCCGAGCAACGAAAGCGGGATCCGCCGCGCCCCGGCCGTGAACAAGAGCAGCGGCACGCCGGTGACCGGACCGGCTAAAACCAGCAACAGCAAAAGGCCGGGCTCCGCTTGCACGAATGCGGCGCGGCCCGACCAAAAGAGCCCAGCGAGCGCGACTGCGGCCAACGGAAACAACATCAGGGTTTCGAGCGCCAGCCCTTCGAGCGACCCGAGCACGGCGGTCTTGCGCAAAAGGCCGTAGGCGCCGAACGTCCCTGCGAGCGTCAGGCCGATCCACGGTGGCTCGCCCAACGGAAGAGCCAGCCACAGCACGCCCAACGCGGCAAGAGCGATTGCCGCCCATTGGACCGGCCGCAGGCGCTCGCCGAGCACCAGCATACCGAGCAGGACGTTCACGAGCGGGTTGATGAAGTAGCCGAGGCTCGCGTCGACGACGCGCGAGGCATCCACCGCCCACACGTACGTGAGCCAGTTCGCCGACAAGAGCCCGCCCGAAACGAGTGAAGTCAAGACCGTCTTTCTCGACTCGAACGCCGCTCTGAGCGCGCTCCACCTTTTCCCGAGCGCGAGCACGACGCACAGGAACGCGAGTAGCCACACGATCCGGTGCAGCACGACTTCGACCGGAGCAACGCCGCGCAGCGCCTTGAGGTATACCGGCAAGAGACCCCAGAGCGTGAACGCCGAGACGGCGCTTATCACTCCAACGCGGCGCGAAGACATCGACGCCGGTCGTTATGGCGTCGGCGTGGCCCCGGCGCCAGCCCGAGCCGCCGCGGCCCGGTGCTGCGCCGGATTCGGCGTCACACGGGCACGACGACTCGAATCGCTTGGCCCAGCGGAACGTTCATCTTCGGCACGTTGATGTCGCAGATGGCGAGGGAAATGTCGGGGCGTCGCGGCAGCGTCAGCAGAAGCAGCCTAGGACACCGTCGTAGTTCGCGTAACTCAAGTTTCGCACCGCGATGATTGCGGCCACCACGACGGCAACGTCGACCGCGGCTCCGATGAGGGTCCCGTAGAGCCACCCTTTTCCCGTTACCTCGACTCCCACGCTGCGCACGTCCGACATCGGCACGTGCTCGACGCGGTCGTCGACCTCGACCAGGAAGTACGTTTCCGGATCCGTTGCCGTTGAGCCGCGCAGGCCGAGATACCTGCCCTCCGTGAGGCGGCCGTCTCGCTGCTCGACCAGCACCCTGTCTTGGTAGCGGATGTGCCGATGCCGCACCGGCGGCGCGGTTTCGTAAGGTCCCGGCAGCGCCGAATCGACGCCGGCGCCGATGCCTGCACCCAGTAGCGTGCAACCCGAGAGCAAATGGGTGAACGCGAAGAACGCCAATGCGAGCCGCAGCTTTGCTTTCCATCCCATTTGTCCGACGCCTCCGTTCGTGTCCGATGTCGAGCGCGAGCAACACTCCCCGCTGAGCAAACAGCGTACCGTGGCCAATTTCTCCGGCAGCGGCGGCACCGGCGTCGAGCTTCATGCAGCTTCCGACACGGTGGCCGTGCAGGTTTCTGCACACACGCGCCACCCTGATATGCTGCGGCTCCGATGCCGACCACGCTGCTCGCGCTTCACGGCTACACGATGAACGGGGCCGGCTTCCGCGCGGCGCTCTCGGAGCTCGTCCCGAGGCTGGAGCCTCATGTCGATTTGGTCTTTCCGGACGCTCCCCACCTTTGCTCCGACGAAAGCCTGAAGAGGTTCTACCGCGGGCGCGAAGCGTTCCGACCCTCGCCACCTCACCGCACTTGGTGGTACGCGAGCGACGACGGTCGCGAGTACGACGGCGTGGAGTCCAGCAAGGAGCTGCTCCGCGATCTGCTCGGGCGGCACGCGCCCGCGGCGCTGCTCGGCTTTAGCCAGGGGGCGCTCACGGCGGCGGCGGCTTGCGGCTGGTCCGCCCGCGGCGAGCTGCCACCGCCCGCGTTCGCCGTGTTCGTCGCGGGACGCATACCGCGCGCCAGCGCCCTTTTGCCCCTGTTCGAACGGGAGCTTTCGGTGCCGAGCCTGCACGTGTGGGGAACCTCCGACCGCTTCGCGACGGGGGCGCCCGAGCTGCTGGCGCGTTTCGCAGCGGCTTCACGCGAATTTACGACCTGGGACGGGCCACACATGGTACCGACTCGCGGCGCTGCGGCCGACAGCATCGTGCGGTTTGCCGCACGTTTCGCAGCATCGTAACCCCACCGAGCTCCCGCTTCCGGCGCGGCAAACCGGAGCAAGCTAGATTGAACGTTCGGGACGAGGGGTGATCGTGATAGCTTCGAGGGTAGTCATTGTAGGAGGGCTCGACGTGCAACCGAATCGAGAGTCGCCTCCCCAGACAGGGGGCAATGAAGTAGCGTGTTTCGATCTCGACACGGACAGACCGCGGGAAGCCGTGCGTTTGCAGAAACCGTGCCGCCTGCCCGGAGTCGAGTTCTGGTCCGTGGCTCGGTCCGAGCGGCACTGGCGCATGCTGCACGACACGTTCACGGCGTGCTTCGTCCATGGCCCGTCCGGAGCCGTACGCGGGCGCTGGCGCAGCCGCGGACAGGAGCGAATCGTCTCCGCCGGCTGTCTGCAACTCATGGAACCGGGCGAAAGCCATCAAACGACCGCCGTCGTCGGACCCGCGTCCTTCTTCGTCGTCTGGTGGGCGCCGAGCTTGCTCGAAAGCGCAGCGGCGGAGCTCGGCGTGAGCGGCCCGCTGCGCTTCAAGTCAGCCCAGCTCGCGCGCGACGACGTCGGGGAAGGCTTCCGAGCGCTGTGCGAAAGCGTCAACCATGGGTCCGACGCCCTCGCCGTCGAACACTGGTTCAGCGAAG
>DASWGX010000081.1:0-5859 GCA_036393455.1 Polyangiaceae bacterium | reverse complement strand
GCTCAGAAATAGATAGCTTTCCTGCTCGCCCGCGGCCGGAAGCACCGCGTGACCCAGGCGGCCCTCCAGCATCACGAGCTGACCGGACCGGAACTGCGCTCCCGCTTGCGGAGGCGGCGCCGACGTCGGGGACGTAGGGGCGCCGCCCCTCACGTCCGGCCCCTGTGCCCGAGCATGTGGGTCGGTCAGTGACCACACCGCCGCGCTCGAGCAAAGCATGGCGACCAAGCTCAACAAACCCAACGTTTTGACCTGCATCGTGCTCACCGTCTCCCTGGAATCTGCGAGGCGTCGCGGTGGAGGCGCGTCCCGTCTTCGACGGCCTCGGGCGACTTTCCAATAGTACGCGCGAGGCCCGGGATGGATTTTCACCTTCCGCTGCGCGACCCGAGACCTACATCCGCCCACGGGGCGCCCGGTCATCGGACTCGAGGGCGTCCGAATCCGTGTCCGTGCGCCGCATCCCGCAGCGCTCCAGGAACTCCCAGGGCGCGATCGCTCCGATCATCACGAAAAGGGCATCGAAGCGGACCGAGCGCGCTCCGCTGGGGGTTGCCATGACGAGGCTGCCCGCGCGGACCGACGTGACTTCGCTTTCGAAGCAGAGCTCCACGCGACCGCGCTCGGCAAGCCTTTCGATCGTGGCCACATTGCGCGCCTTACCGCGCCGAAACTCCTTGCCCCGATAGCTCGCGGTGACGCTGGTGCCCGGCTGACCGGCGAGCGCGGCGATCGCTTCGAGCGCCACGTCGCCGAGCCCCACCACTACGACACGCTGGCCGGCGAAGCTGCGCGCGTCAGCGAGGCTGTAGAAAACCGACGCCTCGGCCTCGGGCGAGACGCCACACTTCAGCTTGCGCGGCGTGCCGCGGCGGCCGTTCGCGAGCAGCACCGACTTCGCTGCGAAAACTCGCGACGCGCGGTCGCGATCGACGGCCGTCACTTCGAATCCGTCGTCGCCCGGGCCGACGCTCGTCACTCGCTGTCCCTCGCGGATGTCCAGGCGCTCGCGGCGTACCGTCCTTTGCCACTCGGCCAGGAGCTCTTCCTTGCGGCATTCTTCGAGCCAGAGCCGCGTCGGTCGATCCGAGTCGCCGGTCTGCGCGAGCACGATCTTATGCCGCGGAAAGCTCCTGATGCTCTCCGCCACGCTTCCTTGCTCCAGCGTGACGCAGCGCAGGCCCGCGGCTTTCGCCTCGAGCGCGGCGCCGATGCCGGCCGGGCCGGCCCCGACGATCAAGAGGTCGAAGCGGTCCGACGCCGGTGAGCGCCGCTTCGATTCACGTTTTTCTGCGACGCGCCGAGCCACCCGCTCGCCCTGGGCGATGGCGTTCTTGATCAGCGGCACTCCGGTGAGGTCGCCCGCGAGGTAGAGCCCAGGAACGTCGAGGCTCTCGAGGTGCTCGTCGATGCGCGGCCGATCCGCTAGTGGCTCACCGCTGGTCACGACGAGCGAGCCGTTGGGACAGCGCTGCTCGCAAAGGGTCAGACCGCAGCACTCGTCGGGGCGCTCGACGACGGCCACGAAGCGCTCCACCGCGAGGACGTCGTAGGGGCACGCGTCGACGCACGCGTAGCAGCCGAGGCACGTCGTCGTATCGACCTGCGGCAAGCGCACGACGCGCGGTGGCTCCGCCGCATCGACGGCGGGAGTCGGCCCCGGCAGGCGCGAGCGCGGAAGCCGCCGCGCCACCACGAGAGCGAGCGACGCGGTCGCGAGCGCGGCGGCAAGCCAGAACCAGGGACGCGAACGCACGGGCAGCACCGGTGGAGCGACGAGCAGCGCCTGGCGCGCCGCCTGCCCGGCCACGTCCCTCGCGCCGGCGCGAACGGCCCTCGACGACCCCGAAGGCCCGTGCTCGTCGAAGCACAGCGAGTACGAAGACCGCTCGCCACCGAATGCGCCGGTACACATCGATGCGACGTCGGCCGGGTCGTCCACGCGGTGGCACGAAGCGCAGCTCGCCGTCGCAACGAGCGGCAGCGTAGTGGACTCGGCCGGCCGAAAGCCGAGGCCGAGATTCCGCGGCCCGGACTGCACGCCGCGCTCGGTGACGTACGAGGTTCCGTCCGGCTCGAAGCGAATACCGTCGAAGCCGTGGGCGCGGTGACAATCGCCGCAAGCGAGCGCGCCCGCGTCGAACGAGCGCGCGTGACCGATGCGAGAAAAGCGCGTCCCCTGATGGCACGCCGCGCAGGCGTCGCTCGCGCGGGACGTCGCGTGACAGTCGCCGCACGCGAGGCCGTGCGCGCGATGCGACGCGGAAAGCGGGCCCGGTGAACGGATACCGTCGAAACCCAGCTCGGCGGCCGCGAGCGCCACGAACGTGACGACGAGCACCGCGGCCGCGACGATCACGCCGCGAAAACGCGTGACGTCGCTCGGCGTGCTCTTGTCGCGACGCCTGCGCGGCTCGTCGCGACGCGCGTGAAGCCCGAGCGGCGGATCCTTCACCGAACCAGCGCCCCCAGCGCGTGGATCACGAGCAGCGTAACCGCCAGCGCCGCCAGCAAGACGTGCGGCACCAGAAAGCCGCGCAGCAAGAACGACGCGAAGCGCCGCGCCGGCAGCGCCCGGAGTTCCACGACGCTCTCGACCAAGTCTTCGAGGCCCAAAAGGCGCTCGTCACCGGCTCCGTCGAGTCGTTTGGCGACTTCCCCGCGCAGCCGCGCGCGTTCGCGTTTGAGACTCCTTCCGGAGACGAGAAGCATCAAACCGCCGAGCGGGTGCCGCGCGTACGGGAGCAAGACGTGCTCGGCCACGGCCTTGACCAGCGCGTGGCGTCCGCTCGTGCGCTGGTACACCTGCTGAACGAGCCGCGCGCGCTCCGCTTCGAGATCCTCGGGGAGGTTACCGCGCCGCTCCAGGCGCGCGAGACGCTCGGGCAAGACCTGGTACGCGACGCCTCCCAGCACGCCGAGCGCCGCGAGCAGCCAGAACGTGGCCCCGAGCGCGCCCGCCACCGAGACGGACCACTCGGCGCCGCCGTGAAGGGCCACCGCCGCCGCGGTGACGCAGCCGACGATCCAGTGCAGCCGATAGGCGGGCGCGACCCGAGAACGCGCGCGCTTGCCCAGCGCGCCGTCGCGCAGCGAGCGACGCCGCGGTCGCATCCAGCCCAGAACGTGTCGCTTGACCCAAGCATAGCTGGCAAGAACGAAAAAACCCAACGCCGCCAGCCACCCGCTCGCGAGGCCGAGCCCCGCGGCAGGCACGACGCGTTCGGACGCGGCAAGCGAAAACCCGACGGCCGCGAGGAGCACGCAGAGCGCGAGCGACAGCGGCAGCTCCCGTCCGCGCGCCTTTTTCGGCGCGGCAGCGCCGCGCGCAACAGCCTTCGGCCCGCCGAACAATGCCGCGAGCTCGCTGAAATCCTCGGCTGGATCCACACGATGAATCGCTTCGGTGGGACAGGCCTGCACGCAGGCGGGAGCCTCGTACTCGTGGCAGAGATCGCACTTGACCGCGACGAGCGGAGACGCCTGCCGCGCGCCGCCCTCATGACCCGAAACGGCTTCGGGTCGCCGCGTTTTCGCGGCGACGCGTTCGACGAGCTGGATGTTGTCCCACGGGCATCCGCGCACGCACGCGCCACAGCCCGTACAAAGCTCGGCCCGAATGAACACTTCGCCCTCCGGGTCGCGACCGATCGCGCCGGTGGGACAATCCGGCATGCACGCCGGGTTTTTGCAGTGCTGGCAAGTGTTGGGCAAGAGCAAGCTCTTGACGTCGTCCTCTCGCGAACGAGGCGTCAGCACCTTGTCTCCACGCCGGATCAAGCGGGTTACCCCGTACAGCTCGGCGCAAGACCAGGAACAATGCCCGCATCGCACGCACGCCTCTTGATCGATGACCAAAAGCGAGCGCGCCATCTGCATTCGGTACACGTCGTGGAACACGTGCTGCGTGGATCGCGCGGCGGCATCCCCAACGACGCGCGCCTGGCGCTGCCCGCGTTCCGCCGCGACGCGGCGGATTTTTGGGGGCAGCCTCGGGTTTCGATCCGCCAGGGTGCGCAACAAAACCACCGGAATCTCGAGACACTCGGCGGTGCCGAGCGCCACGGCGCGCTGGGCGTGCACACTCTCCGCGAGCGCGTCTTCGTCGCCCAGAAGGTCGCCCGGCGCGAGATAGGCGCGCACCCAGATGCCCGTATCGTCCTCGGTCTGAAGCTGAATCAGTCCGTCCACGATCAAGTACGCCGCGGCCGCCGTCTCGCCGGCGTAAAAAAGCGTTTCACCCCGCGCGAGCTTTTGGCGGCGCACGCCGTCGAGCAAGAGGTCGCGATCGGCTTCCGAAAGATCGCGCGCGAAAGCCAGCGTCGCGAGCAAGTCCTTCATGTGTGCGCGTGACAGCGCGCGTAGCTCGCGTTCCGCCACGGGGCTCCCACCCGCCCGCTCGACCGAGCGATGAAAAACGGCCATCGGCACGCCGACTAGCTCGACGTCGGTCGCCGCCGATGCCCGCGCCAAGCGGCGGGCTCCGGGCAGAGCGCACTCTTCCCCGAAGGTCTGCCCGCGCTCCGCGCACCGAATCACGCTTGGGCTCTCGTCGCCGCGACGAGTGGCCGCGAGCTCGACGCTACCCGCGAGCACGACGAAGAACGCGTCGCCGAGCTCGCCGGCGTCGTAGCAGAGCTCGCCCCGACCGAGCCGGCGCCGCGAACCGGCTCGCTCCACGTCCTTGCGGCCGCGCGCGTCCAGGCACTTGAGCAGCCCGGTCTCGAACGCCCAGCGTGGCCAGGGCGCCGATGCCGGGGATTCCATGCTCAGTTCCCCCCGCTGGCAACCGCTCGCTCGATCTCGACCATCCCGATGCGCTCGAGCGCCCGCTCCGTGATGAGCGGCCCAGAAGGCCGCTTTCCGCGAACGAACTGACGCTGCTCGTACTCGATGAAAGCTCGCAACAAGAACGGAGGGAAAGCGCGAAACAGCAGGCGCGCGGTGACACGATACGGCGCGACTCCCGCGGCGGGAAGCGTGTAGCGATAGCGAATCGTCTCGCCGGGAGGCAACGAGCGAGTGTCGATGATCGCGTCGGGCCCCTTGACCACGCCTCGCGTCGCGTCGAGCGCTCCGACTGGAAAGTACGTTTCGAAGAGCGCGTTCGGGCCGCTCAGGTTCGAGCGGCACTCACCGCTATCCGCGTCGTACTCGCCGTCCGAGTAGCGATCGGCGCGCGCGCCCTCTTGACCCGGCACGGGCTGGCAACGTCCTTGGGCGTCGATACGACCGATGCACACGACACAACGCAAGAACCCGTTCTGAAAGTTGATCAGCCCGCGCCCGACGAAGCTCGTTCCGCCCTCGTCGGGCGGCGGGTCCCAGCGTCCAACGTCGGCGCCGTCGGCGACGTCGGCGCCGAAGAGGCCGAGCGGACGGCCCCGATCGTCCTTGAGCGCGTCGTCGGTGTTGACGGACAAGAAGCGCTTGTCCGCGAGATCTTCGCCGGCTTCGTCGACCCGCCCCACTTCGTAGATCGTGCGCCCGCGGCTGTCCTCGACCGAAAGCTGCACCCAGAGCTCGCGTTCCTGACTGAAACCCGCGGGGACGCGATGCGCCGTTCGGTTCAGGAACTCCAGCGGAACCTCGAGCGTCGCGCCGCGCAGCACCGGCGTTCCCAGCGTCATCTGAATACTCCGCGACAAGAGCAACAGCCGGCGTTGCTCGGCGCCGAGCGGCACGCCAAACTCGTCGGTGGAGGGGTCGTCGACGAGCGCGCTCGGGAACTCTTGGCTGAGCGGGACGTCGACGCCGGTGAAATAGTGCGGACGCACCGGAGCCTCGGAAGTGGGTGCGGTACTGGCGAAGCCGCGCGGATAAGTGCCCGGAGCGACGGCCTCGAAATGCGTACCCGGC
>DASWGX010000080.1:0-2429 GCA_036393455.1 Polyangiaceae bacterium | reverse complement strand
CGCCGACGTCGAGCTTCAGGCTGTCGACTTGGCGGCGTTGCTCTTGCCGAGCGCCTACCTCGAAAGGGCCGGCGCCCTCGGTTCGGGCGTGCCCTTGGTCCCGGTCGACATGCTGTTCGACTGGGGCGCCTGAGGCTCGCGCCGCCGGCCGAGGACGGCGCTGGACAGCGCGCCGAGCGCGCCGCTATAGTCCCGCGCCACCGCGGATCGAGCGGCTATCAAGGAGACGATTTCTCATGGGACAGCCCGTCGTTCACTTCGAGATTGGCGCCAAGAACGCCAAGAAGTTGCAGTCGTTTTATGCATCGCAGTTCGGCTGGAAGGTCGACGCAAACAACCCAATGAACTACGGCGTGGTGAACACCGGCGCGAAGGGCAAGATGCGCGGCATCAACGGCGGCATCTATCCGCTTCAGGACGGAAGCCCGCAGACGCCGCTCGTCTACGTACAGGTGACGAGCATCGACGCGTCGCTGAAGCAGATCGAGAAGGCGGGCGGGAAGACGGTGCTGCCGCGCACACCGATTCCGGGCATGGTCACGTTCGCGCAGTTCGCTGATCCGGAAGGGAACATCGTGGGGTTGGTGGAAGCCGCCATACCGCCGAAGGCCGGCGCCAAGAAAGCGAGCAAGGCGAAGAAGGCGAACCAGAAAGCGAGCAAGAAAGCGGCGCCGCCCAAGAAGGCGGGCAAGGCGGGCAAGAAGGCCAAGCGCAGCGCGGGCAAGCGCTAATACCGGCGACGCCAAAGCTCGGTCCCGGGAGCCCGCCACACGACGATGGCAGCCCCTTAGCCTCTGGAACGGACTGTGCTAGCGTCCGCTCGCGTTTTTCTGACCCATGAGGAGTTATCGATGATCGGTCGCCGCTGGCTCTGCGCTCGCTCGCTTTGCGCGGGCTTCGCCCTCTTGCTCGCCGCAGCCTGCGCCGGGTCGTCCGCGCCGGCGGAAGACTCGTCGTCGGTCGTCTTCTACAAGCCCCCGCCGGAAGAACCGGAGATCGAGCCGGCACCGGCCATGCCGGTAGAGGCGGCGACGACGCCGGCCGCACCGTCCGACGTCAATCCCTTCGAAGGCGCGAAGTTCTACCTCGACCCCGAGTACGCGAAGAAGGTCGACTCCACGATCGCATCGGTGCCGGACAAGGCCGCGGTCCTGAAGAAGGTGAAAGGAGTGCCGACGGCTCTGTGGCTCGACCGGATCGCGGCCGTGGAACAAGTGCCCGTTTGGCTCGACGACGCGGCGAAGCAAACGAAGACAGCCGGAAAGCCTGTGGTGCCGGTGTTCGTCGTGTACGATTTGCCGAACCGCGACTGCTCGGCCAAGGCTTCACACGGCGAGCTGACGCTCGAGAACAACGGGGAGGAACGGTATCGGACCGAGTTCATCGACAAGATCGCCGAGCACTTCGCGGCCCACTCGTCTCAGCGCATCGTGGCCATCATCGAGCCGGATTCGCTGCCCAACGTCGTGACGAACCTGGACGTTCCCAAGTGCGCACTCTCGCAGCAGCTCTACAAGAATTCCGTCGCCTACGCCATCGCCAAGCTGTCGCTGCCGAACGTGCACCTCTACCTCGACGCCGCGCACGCGGGCTGGCTCGGCTGGGACGGCAACCGCAACGGCATCGCGGACGTTTTCAAGGAAGTCCTCACGATGGCGGGCGGCCTCGATCGCGTACGCGGTTTTGCCACCAACGTTTCGAACTACAACGCGCTCGAGGGTGACTTCGGCAAGAAGCTCGAGCCGACCAACCCCTGCCCCAACGAGCTCGCCTACGTGCAGAAGCTCTCCGAGACGCTGGCGGCCAAGGGCGTCGCGGGCAAGGGGTTCATCATCGACACGAGCCGCAACGGCAAGGCCGACATCCGCAGGACGTGGGGGAACTGGTGCAACATCAAGGGCGCCGGCCTCGGGGAGCGTCCGCGCGTGGCGCCCGTGCCGCCGGTCGACGCGTACTTCTGGGTGAAGCCGCCGGGCGACGCGGACGGCATCGCCGACCCCAAGGCGGAGCGCTTCGATCAAAATTGCGCCTCGGAGGACGCCACACCGGGCGCCCCCGAAGCCGGTCACTGGTTCGAGAGCTATTTTCTCGAGCTCGTGGAGAACGCCAACCCGCCGCTCTGAGTGCGGCTTCTACCGCCCTGACTTTACGGCCGCCACGGCTCCGTCCGGCGCAACGAACGCGACGCGTGAATCACTCGAGCTCGGCAGGATGTAAGCTCCAGCGCCGGTAACGACCACGAACGGGTTCTTGGTCGCGATGCCGCCGAACCGATCGGCGGCGAACAGCGGCGGCGCTTTCGCGGAAGCGAGAGCGCCACGGGCGGCCACGCGCACGCGCGTTTCGCCCGTGCGCGTCTGATACGCCAGGAGCACCCCGTCGCCGGTGCTTGCAACCGCGGTCACACCCTTGACGCCCGGTTCCGGCAA
>DASWGX010000079.1:0-11675 GCA_036393455.1 Polyangiaceae bacterium | reverse complement strand
TTCTCGCTCGCGACCTCGGTCACTTGCCATCCGACGCTCACGCCCACCTCGCCGAGGAAGTCAGCGAAGTCAGGCGCATGCTCTACCGTTTCATTCAGTCGCTGAACGCCGAGTCCGGCTGACGCCTGATACCTGATACCTGACAGGCCAGTGCCGAAACTTCCTTTTTGGTTCCGGCTACGCCGGCTTAGGGCACCAAACTCGGCCGGTTGGCGCCCTACGGTGCCGTCCGCTGCGACGCGCGGAGCGCTTCGGAGCGTTTGAGCCTTTCGAGCGAGATGTCGAAGCCCGTCGGTTTGGTCGACGGCGCGGCGGCGTCGTGGCGCCAGCGGAACGCGGTGGTTTTCATCGGGCGACCGAGAGCGTAGAGCGTGGAGCCTTCGTAGCGGCCGAGCGGCGGTGTTTCGGTACCGGCAAGGTGGACGAAGGCGGGGTGTTTGGAGCCGCGATCCAGCTCGACGATGGTCGCGCACCCGAGGGCGGAAAGAGCAGTGACGAGGGGCGCGGGGCTGTCGTGCTCGAGCTCCGCCAAAAGGACGCCGCCGTCTGCCGTGACGCACAGGCCACCGCGGCGACGCCGTGCTCCGCGCTCGCGCGCGCTCTCGAAGGCCTTGCCGTTCTCGGTCAAGAGCGGCAGCTGCACGGCTTCCTCGGCGGACTGCGCAAGCTGCTTTCCAGGTGGGAGCAGGGTGAGCCGGCCGCCGTCGAGCGATAGTGTCGCGTAAGTATCGCGCGGGGGCAACGAAGCGTCGCGGTTGGTCTTGATGCCGTAGCGCGTCGCTTCGGTGGTGTGCCCGAGGCCGATCGCACCGAGCACGCGGCGGGTGTCGTCGCCGCCGAGCTCGAGGTTGTGCGGCGGGGCGCCGAGCAGCGTAGGCTCGCGGGTGCCGGCGCGGATGCGCCAATCGAAGCGCCCCGGCTCGAAGCGAAACAAGTCGACGCGCAGGCCGCCGAGATCGTTCGTGGCTGTGAAGACGCCGGGGAACCAGCTCGGATCGGGCTGCCCGCCGGGTGCCGGCCGAAAGCTGACGCGGTCGCTCTCGAGCCTGGATGCCGGCTTTCGCAGGACGAGGTAGAAAAAGTCCTTCGCCGAGTTTCGTAGATACTTGTCCGGGAGGATTTTCATGCCGGGGTGCGCAAGCTCGGTCATGTACCTTCCGGCCCTGACGTCTTCGAGGCGCGTATAGACGAAGCCGCAGTGCTTGGGGTTCATGTCGAGATGAACGCCGTAGCTGCAGCCTATCTGGCGCAAAGTTTGGGCAAGGGTCGGGCCGTCCGTTTCTTCCGCCCACACGTAGTAGAGTTGTTCGCTCGGGGTCACGCACAGGGCCGTGCGCTGGGTCATGACGCCCTGGCCTTCGAGCTCCCATCCCCAGATGTAGCGTCCGGTCGGGTTGATCTTGCCGTCCTCGATCAGGGGGTCGAGGTTCTGGCGAAACGAGACGATCTCGTCCGGCACCCCGTCGACGTTCGGCCAATTGCCGAGCCCGGCGTTGCCGGCGCGATCGACGACGACGGAAGCCGCGCCGCGCACGGGTGGCACGAGCACTCTGCCGTCGACCATCATTCCGTATTCCCCGTGGGTGGTCTTGAAGGCTCCGTTGAACGTCGCGACGACGCGCCCGACGACGTCGGGGTCGTGGGGCAGACGGCCTTCGCCGGGTGGGCCGGCGGTCGGCTTGGGGTCTTCGTAGCCGGCCTGCATCCTGAGCTCGAGCTGGCGCATGTCGATCGCGATCACTTGCGCCTCGGCGTAAGGGCGTTTCGAATCGGGCCGGATCGTCGTGGTGTAAAAGTAGGCGGGCGGCCGTTTCTGGTCGGGGCCCGGTGTAAACCGACGCAGCAGCGGCAGCGTGACGGGTTTCCACGTACCTTCGCCTGCCTGCGGCTCCTTCCAGAGCGAGGCGATCGGCTCGGGAGGCCATTCTACGGCCTCGCGTTCCAGGGCGGACGCGTCGAGCGCCGGCGCCGGAAGCGTTTGAGGATTGCGGGCAAGCTCGGCGCGCGTCGTGTGTCCGCCGAGGATCTCGTAGCCGGTGCGCTTGATCAGATCGCGCGCACCGAAGACCTTGTTCTCGAGCCACGCGATCGGTGCGGGACCGACCTCCGCGCGCACGGTATCGACGGCCCAGAGGATGAGCGGCTTCGGCGCGTAAGAGCGTGCAACGGCGCGCGCGCCGTAGGCGCGCATCCCGCCGCCGGTCGTCATGGCGCCGTCGTCGAAGTGGTAGGTGACCTCGCGCTTCGGGGAGCCGAACTCGAGCTTCATCGTTCGTTCGTCGACCTCGACATCCACGCGGCGCGCCACGAGGTCGAGCATGACGTCGGTGCGATCGATGCCTCGCGGCGTTCCCGTGTCTTGAAACGCGGTGACGGCGAGCAGCGCTCGGTCGACGGTGCCCGGCGGCTTGTTGTCAGCGCGAATTCCGCCTAGATCGAGGACGCTCACGCTCTGAACGCGGCCGTACGCGACGCTGCCGAACACCGCCCGCGCGCCGCGGCCGCCCAGCGTCGTTTCGTCGCTGTGCGAGGTTTGCGTCAAGTTGCGAACGCCCGCGACGGCGAGCGGCGTTCCATCGGGAGCGAGGCGAACCCGGGCGTGGTACACGTCGCGCGCGCCGTCTGGCTCGGGCCGGCCCAAGAAAAGCACGCCGCGCCCGGCGAGCAGCGCGCCGAGGTGTCCCGCGGGGGGTTCCCAGAACACGTCCGACGCGGCGACCTTCGAGAGTTCCGCGGCGTCGCGCAGCATTTCTGCGACGCCGGCGGGCGTGCGCGCCGGTGGGCCGGAGCCGGCCAGGCGCACGAGAGCGCCGAGCGAGGCCGCCACCGCTATGGCCCAAGCGCGCCCGCCGAGAAAAGCACGGACTGAGTTCGACATCGAGCGGAGCCGGCATTCGTCTACCGAGCAACGGCGCCGCGCGCAAGCTCGCCCCGGAGCACTCTCGACTTGTGCGGTCTACGGTCGGCTGATAACCGGTAAAAGCCCCAGTGCAAAGCAACCTTGCGACTCGACTGACGACCGCGGTGCTGGTCGTTCCCCTGCTCGTTCTGCTGTTGTTTTGGGGGCCGGCGTGGGGCTTCTACGTGCTCGTCGCGGCGGCCACGGGGCTCGCCGGGCTGGAGCTTTTCGGCATGACCGATCCCGACGACCGCCCTTCCCAGGCGCTCGGCGCGCTCTCCTGCGTCGCCGTGTCGGCGGCGATGTACTGGTTCGATACGCGACAGGCTTTGCTCGGCGTGCTGCTGCTCACGCCCATGCTCGGCAGTCTGGTTCCACTCTGGCGCCTCGGCGCGATCGAGACGGCAGGCCTGCGCGTCCTCGCGCACGTTGCCGGGCCGTTCTACATCGGCGCGCTGCTCTGCACGCTCGCCCTGATGCGGCGCGATCTCGGCGCCGAAGGGCCGTGGTTCGTTCTGCTCACGCTGACCGCCGCGTGGTTCGGCGACACGGGCGGCTACTTTTTCGGGCGCTTCCTGGGCAAGCGCAAGCTCTACCCCGCCGTCAGTCCGAAGAAGACGGTGGCGGGTTTCGTCGGCGCTCTGGTCGGCGCGCTCGCGGCGACCCTGGTGGCGTCGTTCTGGTACTTGCCAGGGCTCGGCGTGCTCGCCGCCGCGGTGCTCGGCGCGCTCGCCGGCGCGGGGGGCCAGCTCGGCGATCTGGTCGAATCCCTGCTCAAGCGCGCGACCGGTGTGAAGGATTCGGGGGCGATCATCCCGGGACACGGCGGCCTGCTCGATCGCATCGACGCGGTGCTGTTCGTCTCCCCGCTCGTCTACCTGTACGCTTTGTGGTTCGGTCCCATGGCCGAGCTGCGCTGAGCCCCGGCGTAGCGGCCATTTCGCGGTACGCTGCTCGCGATGAGCACCCACCTACCGAACAGTCAAGAGGCTGAAGGTGGGCTCGGCCGCCCCGGCGAGGTCGTCGGGCAAACCCGGGTTCCGCCGCAGCAACGTTACCCGTTCTTCGACGTGGTTCGGAGTTATCTCGATCGCGCCGCGGAGATCGTTGGAGTGCCGAACCACGTGCGCTCCATCCTGAGCCAACCCAAAAACGAGATCGTCGTTCACTTCCCGGTGCGAATGGACGACGGACAGTACCGGCTCTTTCGCGGCTACCGCATCCAGCATTCGAACATTCTGGGTCCGTACAAGGGTGGTCTCCGGTACCACGAAGCGGCCACGCGCGAAGACTTTCGAGCCCTCGCCGCCATGATGACCTACAAGTGCTCGCTGATGAACCTGCCGTTCGGCGGCGCCAAAGGGGGCATCAAGTTCAACCCGAGAGACGTTTCGACGCAGGAGCTCGCTCGCGTCACCCGGCGTTTCATCCATGCGCTCGGGTCCAACATCGGTCCCGACTACGACATTCCCGCGCCGGACATGGGGACCAACGCTCAGGTCATGGCCTGGGCCATGGACACGTACATGAACACAGTGGGGATGGTGCACAAACAGGCGAACCTTGGCATCGTCACCGGCAAACCGCTGACGAGCGGTGGCACGCACGGACGCGAGAAGGCTACGGGCCAGGGTATCGTGTATGGCATCGCGGACTGGGCGGAGCGCTGCCGCTTCGACCTCAGCGGGAAGAAGCTGATATTGCAGGGGTTCGGCAACGTCGGGTCGCACGTCGCCGTGCTGCTCAGCCACCTCGGCGTGTCGCTCGTGGCCGTGGGCGATCACACGGGCTACCTGTACAACCCCGAAGGGTTCAACACACACCGCCTTCAAGGTTACGTGCGCGCTCGGGGTTCGATCGCCGGGTACCCGAACGGACAGCAGATCAGCCGCGACGACTTCTTCAAGGTGCAGGCGGACATGTTCGTGCCGGCGGCGCTCGAAAACGAGGTGGGTGCCGCGGAGGCCGAGGCGCTCGAAGTCCGGCTCGTGGTCGAAGGCGCCAACGGCCCTGTGAATCCCGAAGGCGAGGCCGTGCTCGAGAAGCGCGGCATCGAGATTCTGCCCGACGTGCTGGTCAACGCGGGCGGCGTCACCGTGAGCTACTACGAATGGGTGCAGAATCGCCGTAGCGAGCAGTGGTCGGAGGAAGACGTCGATCTTCGACTCGAGGCGGCCATGCGCGACGCGTTCGTCCGCGTCGCATCCTTTGCCGAGCGGCACCGTTGCTCGTGGCGCACGGCGAGCTACGGCGTGGCCCTGGAACGGCTCGCCGCCGTCTACGCCGAGCGCGACATCTTTCCTTGAGCTCGTTCGTCGAGCCCTGCGTCCACCGGCCTCCCTGTCCCGGTTGCCCGCGTTTCGGAGCGCCGGGGCTCGCCCCGCAAACCGCGCGGCGCCTTGCCGAGTTTTGCCGGCGCCACGGCCTTCGGCTGCCGCGCGTCATAGAGGGTCCGGCCAGCGGCTACCGGCATCGCGCGCGGCTCGCCGTGCGCGGCTCGGCGGTGCGGCCGAGCATCGGAATCTTTCGTGAGGGCACGCACCGGGCCGTCGACATTCCGAGCTGCGCCGTGCATCACCCGCTCGTCAACGAGGTCGCCGCGGAGCTCAAGCGCGCGCTCGGCGCGACGGGCGCACCGCCCTACTCCGAGGAGCGGCGCGGAGGGTTGGTGCGCTACGTCCAGATTGTCGTCGAACGCGCGACGGCGACGGCGCAGGTCGTCGCCGTGCTCTTCAGCGAGAGCGCCGCCGACGGGCGGTCCCTTGCCGTGGAGCTTTCACGGCGCCTCGACGCCAAGCTCGGCAGCCTGTGGCTCAACCTGAACCCCTCGGAAAGGAACGCCATCGTGGGGGCGGATTTCGTCCACGTCGCGGGTCCCCCCGCGGTGCGCGAGACGCTCGGCGGCGCCGACGTTTTCTTTCCTCCAGGGGCTTTCGGGCAGAGCAATCTACCCCTGTTCGACGTCATCGTGCGCGACATCGCCGCGCGCGTTCCCGGCGGCGCACGCGTCGTGGAGTGCTACGCGGGCGTCGGCGCGATCGGGCTCGGTCTGGTGGAACGTTCCGGCGACTACGCCTTCAACGAAACGGCCACCGCCTCGCTCGACGGGCTTTCGCTCGGTATCGCGGCGCTGTCGGAAGCGTCGCGGGGCAAGGCACGCGTGCTGCCCGGTCCGGCTGCGGACTTCAGCGACGAGATCGGCGCGGCCGAGGTCGTCATCGTCGACCCGCCGCGCCGCGGTCTCGAACCGGGCGTGTCTTCGGCGCTCGCGCGCGGCAGAGTGGAGCGCGTCTTGTACTTGAGCTGCGGCCTCGAATCCCTGATTCGCGACGCCGAGGCCTTGACCGCTCCGGGCCGTCTCCGCGCCGCCGAGGTCCAGGCCTACGCGCTCTTTCCCTATACCGATCACGTCGAGACGCTGGTGGCGTTCGAACGGGTGTGACCTCTGCGCTGCGCGCCTGTCCGCGCCTGAACGCGCGGCATTCGTGGGCGTTCCGCCTCGGCGCGGCATTCTGCGACGCGCGATCCTCCCGGGAAAGCGGCGATGTCTACGGCCTGAGCTCGCGATCGTTGCTTGGCACGTTCGGTGCACCACCCCTCGCGAAGGACGCTTCACTCGAACCTTTCGAGCCTCGCGAAGCGGTTATCTGAAAGGACTGCTCACAATGAATCAGGACATCATTCAAGGAAAGTGGCAACAGCTCAAGGGCACCGTTCGTTCGAAGTGGGGGAAGCTCACCGACGACGACGTCAGTCAGATCGCCGGGGAGCGCGAAAAGCTGGTCGGAAAGATTCGCGAGCGTTACGGCGTCGCGCGTGACGACGCCGAGCGCCAGGTCGACGGCTGGCTGAACAAACTCTGAGGCGGCTTTCAGTGCTGCTAGCGGACGCCGCTGGAAAAGAGAGCACTTTCCACGCGGCGTCCGCCTAACTGTGGTGAACGTCGGGCCGCTACTTGCCGTGGCCGCTAGCGCCGTTCTTCCCGTCGGGTCCGACGCCGTTCTGCTTGATCCTGTCGCCCGGCGAAACACCTTCCAAAACCTGAACGTTGAGGCCGTCGGAGAGCCCGAGCTTGACGTCTTTGCGCGCGAAGACTTGCGGCGCCGTCTCGACCTCGACGTACGGCTTGCCCTTGTCGAACTGAACCAAGCTTTCGCGCACCGCGAGGACGTCGTTACGCCGCTCGAGGATGATGTCCGCGTTGGCGCTGTAGTTGGCGCGCACGAAAGTGCCCTCCTTGAGCCGTACCGCGGCGCGCACTTCGAATTCGATCGTGCCCTCGTTGCTGACGCCCTTGGGCGATATGTACTCCAGGGCGCCTTCGAAGCGGGTCCGCTCGAGCGCGCCGACCGAGATGCTGACGGGCATCCCTTCCTTGAGCTTGCCGACCTCGCTCTCGTCGACGTGACCCTGGAAGATCATGTCCGTCATGTCGGCCACGGACGCGATCGTGGTTCCTTCGTTGAAGTTGTTGGTTTCGATGACGCTGGTCCCTTCCTTGACCGGCACCTCGATCACCATGCCCTCTACCGTCGACGTGACGACGTTGGAAACCTTGCCGGAGCCGCGCGCGGCGCCTTCCCTGACGAGCTGCAGGTTGCTGCCGGCGGCCTGGACTTCCTGCTTCGCCAGGTTGTACTCGAGCTCGGCGCGAGCGAACTCGCTCTGCGACAAGAGCTGGAGGCCGAGAAGCTTCTTGATGCGCTGGTACTCCTTCTCGGCGCTCGTCAGGCTGATCTTGGCGGAATCGAGCCGGGCCTCCGCGGAGTTGAGCGTGACCACGTTGGGGATGATCTTGATCTTCGCGATCTGATCGCCCTGTTTGACGTGGTGGCCCGGTTCCACGTACAGCTTCTCCACCACGCCGGACACGCGCGGCTTGATGGCGATCTCGCGGCGCGGAACGATCGCGCCGGAAGCCACCGTCTTCTCGACGATATCCGTCGTCTTGGGCGTGGCGGTCTCGTACACGATCGGTTTTTCGAGCGACTTTTCGTACAAGAAGTACAGCGTCCACCCGAAGCCGGCCACGACGGCGAGCGCCAACAACAATGGGAGCATGCGACGGATCATTCGGCCCTCAGCGCCTCGACGGGCTGAATCTTGGCTGCGTGGCGCGCGGGAGCAATCCCCGAAATCAACCCGGCGACGACCAGGACGCCGGTTGCGGCAAGCGCCGTCCCCAGGTGGATCGCCGGAGAGCCCAGGGGGCCGGACGCATCGGTGCCGACGAAACGGGAAAAACCTTCGAGAGCGAGCACGCCCGCGACCAGGCCGAGATAGCCGGCCAGGGTCGTCAGCGCCAGGGCCTCCTGGACAATCAGAGCAACGATACTGGCGGGTGTAGCACCGAGGGCCTTGCGTACGCCAATCTCTTTGGTCCGCTCCTTGACGCTGATCAGCATGATGTTGCTGACGCCGAGCACGCCCGCGAGCATCGTCGCCACGCCCACGAACCAGATAAAGAACTCGATGCCGCCGAAAAGGCTCCGAACCTGCCCGAAGCGCTCGGCGGCGTTGAACGAACCGAGCGCCTGCGGGTCGTCCGGGGCCACGCCGTGGCGTTCCAAGAGCGCCTTACGCACGCGCTGCTCCAGCTCTTCGGCGTCGACGTCGGGCTTGCCGGTGATCGCGAACCAGCCGACGTCGTGGTGCGCGTTGAAGGCCATCTGGAACGTGGAAAAGGGGACGTGGAGCGTCTGGTTCGCTCGGTCGCCCTGATCGCCGGGACGGTCGGAACGAAACGTGCCGACGACCTGGAAGTAGACGCCGCGAATCCGGACGTACTGTCCGATGGGGTTTTCGTGATCGGAGAACAAGAGCCTCTTCACCTGGTCGCCGATCACGACCACCTTGCGGCGCCGCTCGAGATCGAGCGGATTGATGAAGCGGCCGCGGTCCGGGAAAATCCCTTCGATGCCTGCGAAGGCGGGGTAGTCGCCCATGACGCCGAAGTTGCCGGTGCGCTCGCCGCGCGTGACGTTGTTGCCGTCGCGCCAGCCGCCGAGCTGGATACGCGGCGCCAAAAGCTCGATGCCGGCAACGTCGCGCTCGAGCGCCTCGATGTCTTGCGTCCTGAAGCGCACACGCCGTCCCGGCGGAAGGCCGTGGTGCGGCTTGCTGGTACGCTGCCCCCAGACGTACACGCTGTTCGCGGCGAAGCCGAGCATGTTCTTCTGCACGCCGAACTTGAGCCCGTTGCCGAACCCGAGCATCAAAACTAGCATGAAAATCCCCCAGAAGACGCCGATCGCCGTCATGACCGTGCGCAGCTTGTTGCGGCGCAGCGTCGAGAAGATCTCTTGCCACTTGTCGAGATCGAACACGCTCACTCCTCGCGCATAGCGACGACGGGTTTGACACGGGCGGCGCGGACGGCAGGTACCAGGCCGGCCAGCGCGCCGCAGGCGACGAGTATGAACGTCGCGACGAGCGCCATTCTGAGGTCGACCTCGGGGTTTCGGACGTAGTCGTTCTCCGGAATGGTCTTGCTGACGAATTCGACCAGCGCGACGCCCGCCACCAGGCCGGAGTAGCCGGCGGCGGACGTCACCAGCACGGCCTCCTGCAGAATCGAGCTCACGATGGACCAGGGCGTGGCGCCGATTGCTTTGCGAATGCCGATCTCCTTCGTTCGCTCTTGCACCGAGATCAGCATGATATTGCTCACGCCGACGACGCCGGCGAAGATCGTGCCGATGCCGACGATCCAGACGAACGCGCGAATCCAGTCGAAGATCTGCTTGATCCGTTGGAACTCCTGGAGGTTGTTCTGGATGTTCACGGCGCGCCGGTCTTGCGGCGAGAAGTCGTGACGCCGCGCCAGCAGCGCGCGCGTCTCCGCGACCATACGTTCGCTGGCCTCCGTGCTGGCGTCGCCGACGGTGTACATGATGTGATGAAGACGGTCCGCGCCGTGGTACACGAGCTGCGCAGTCGAGATCGGGATGTAGATCTTTCTGAGCTCGTTCTGGCCCCCCTCGTCTTCGAACACGCCGACCACGCGGTAGTTGACGCCGCGGATCTTGACGTACTCGCCGAGCGGGTCTTTCCCCTTGAACAGGGCGGTCCTCACTTCCGGACCGATCACGGCGACCTTGCGGCGCTTCTCGATGTCGAGATCGTCGATGAAGCGGCCGGCGAGCATCAGCGTCTTTTCGAGATAGCGATGATCGGGGTGACAGCCGCGAATATCGAACGAGCCGTGCTCCTGGCCATAGCTCACGAAGTACTCGCCCCAGAGGTAGAAGCGTCCGGTAATATGCTCGATTCCCGAGACGCTGCGCGAAACGGCCGCCATGTCGTCGTTGGTGAACTGCACGGATCGACCCGGGGTGTGCCCCGCGTGCGGCAACGATGTCTTGCCCGGCCGGATCCAGATCGAGTTGACGGCGTCGTCACGGAAATTGTGCGCCACGCCGCGCTCGAGCCCGGTGCCGGCCGCTAGCAGGATAACGAGCATGAAAATACCCCATGCGACGCTCAGCGCGGTCAGCGCGGTCCGCAGGCGATTGCGGTTCACCGTGTCGAAGAGCTCGCGCAAGCCGTCGAAGCTCATGCCGCGGCGTCTTCCACCACGCGGCCGTCGCGGAGCCGGATGATGCGCTGCGTGCGTTCGGCGATGTCCTTCTCGTGAGTTACGACGACGATGGTGATTCCTTCCGCGTTGATCTCGCGCAAGAGCTCCATCAATCGATAGGACGTGTCGGTGTCGAGCGCGCCGGTAGGCTCGTCGGCGAGGATCAGCTTGGGTTGGGTGATGAGAGCGCGGGCCAGGGCGACGCGCTGCTTCTGTCCCCCGGAGAGCTCGCTCGGCAGGTGCTCCGCGCGGTCCGCGATGTCGAGGCGTTCGAGGTAGGAGAAAGCGATGCGATTGCGTTCGCGTCGCGAGACCCCCTGGTAGTAGAGCGGCAGCGCAACGTTTTCGAGAGCCGTCTTGAACGCGAGCAAGTTGAACGACTGGAACACGAAGCCGATGAAGCGATTGCGGTAGCGCGCGGCGCGCCGTTCGCTAAGCTCCCGGATTGGCGTTCCGTCGAGCGTGTAGGAGCCGGAGTCGTAGTCGTCGAGGATTCCGAGGACGTTCAGCAGCGTGCTCTTGCCGGACCCGGAAGACCCCATGATCGACACGAAGGCGCCGCGCCCCACCGCGAGGTCCACGTCCTTGAGCACGTGTAGGGTGCTCGCCCCCATCCGGTAGCTCTTGTTGACGCGGTCGAGGGTGATGAGGGGCGGGTCGTTCATGGCGGTGGCGACCCGCGGGGCTTACGGTGCGAACCGGTCGCACGCAAGCCGGGCCGCCGCCGCGGCCCTAGCCACCCGTTTCGGGCGTCACGCCGCGGCGGAGATGATCGCCTTGAGGCGTTGCATGGCGCGCGAGTGGAGCTGCGAAATGCGGGGCTCGCTCACGCCGAGCTCGACGCCGAGGTCCTTGAACTTGATGCCCTGGAAGTAGTGCGACGCCACGATGTGTCGCTCCCGCTCCGGCAGCTGCTGGACCGCGCGAGTCAGGTTCTCCCGCACGAACTTGGCGTCGAGCGACATCTCGCTGCTCGCCGACTCATTGGTCGAGAGACAGCGGGATTGCTCCCATTCGCTCACGTCGTCGAAGCGCACGACGGCAGGCGCCAGCAAGCGGCCCGAGGCAGGGTCCGCCTCGGCGGCGGCGGCTCGGGCACGGCGTGGCAGCCAGTCCTGCGCGCGGAGCTCGTCGAGGATTGCGCCGCGGACTCGCACGCGCACGTACCATTCGAAACCGTCGCTGCGCTCGCGGCCA
>DASWGX010000078.1:0-6302 GCA_036393455.1 Polyangiaceae bacterium | reverse complement strand
TACCTGAACCTGACAGTGTCATCGTCGCACGCGATGATCGCCTTGTCGCTCAGCGTGGTGCGGTGGACGTAGCGGCCGAGATAGTCGAGGACGCGCTCGGCGGCGCCGTGCCAGCGCCCTGACGGGCACCAGGAAGCGTTTGCGATACTTCGGGGGGTCGAGCCAAGTGCGCCCATCATGCCCGGCGTTCGACCGCCTGATGGCGTACTGCCACTGATGGGAGGTTCGTTCGGCGGTAACGTGACCCGCGGAGCGTGAACAAGCTGGCCGGCGTTGCTGCGCCCGCTCGGCTTCTGGCAGTTGACCGGTCTCCGGGGTTTAGCCCACCGCCAGAGTACCGGCTTCCCCCTCTTCCGTCTCGCCACCGTCGTCGTCCACCACCTCGGTCGCCACTCGGCTATATACGGGCGGAAAGAAGCTCGCCACGCGGCGGCGATTGCGCGGGTAGAGTATGCGCAGCCCACCGCGGTTTCTGTGAAGCTGGCGAACGAGCTCGCTCCGCGCGATGCGCTCGTCGTTTCGACTGGTGGAGGTCTTGAGCTGCGCCGCGCGCAGCTTGTCTTCCGCGTCGATCATGGCGGCGGCGAGAGTCTCGAGCTTTGCCGCGTGGCGCTCGCCGAGATCCGGCAGGCGCTTGTGGAGCTCGGCGGCGAGCGCCTTGACCTTGTCAGCCTGGGAGCGACCCCGGTCGGCGACGAGCGCGCTCAGGCTTTTCGGAAATGCGGCCCGGTAGTCAGCGTGCGCGCGATCCTTGCCAACGGCAGCGAGTACCTCAATCTCGCAGATCCGGCACGCTTCGTCGAGCTCGAAGTCGGCTCGGTTGTAGCGGGCGAACGCCTCGAGCTCTGCTTGCTCGGCCGCTTCGCGCGCCGCGAACGCCGTGCGAAGCGCGCCGATGAGCTCTTCGACCGCCGCTGTCAGATGCGCCGACTCCGGGTCCGCCTTGAGCGCGGCGACATGATACGAACCATATCCAAGCAGGTGCTCGCTGGACCGGGTCTCGGCGGGGATGGCCATGATTTCGACCCCTCTCGTTCGTGTTTTGGCGAAAAACGCGGCGGCGGGTGGTGGCTTTGACCAAGCTTTTCATTCGAAAAACGCGCCGGGAAGCCGTCCCGTGCCCGTTTTCGCCGCGAAAGCGGCGTGCCTCTCGGAAGGCGTCTCCGTCTCCTCCGCCGTGATGGCCTCGCATACCGGTTCCGTCGTGGCTTTACCAGTAGAAAACGCTCACAAACCCAGAAAATTTTTCACTACCATTCTCGAAAGTCGCCGCAACATCACTCGGCGAGCGGCGTGTCGTCGAGAAAATCAGCCAAGTTGCCGCCGTTTTCTGGCTCCGAAGCCGCGAAACGGGCGCGGCCAGGCGGTGTGGAGGGCTCGGGGTGGCATCTCGGGCGTGCGAGTCAGAGGGGACGCTCGCTGCCGGATCGAACACCTCGAGCCGTTGAGCGCAGCCGTTCGAGCTCGGCCAGAGCCTCCTTCAAGCGAGCTTCCGCCGCTTCGGCGCGGCGTGCTTCGTCTTCGGCGCGGCGTGCTTCGTCTTCGGCGCGGGACTCGGCGCTCTCGAGCCGCTGTTGGAGAGCGCTCATGGCGCCCTCGAGCGTTTCGATCAGGTCGTTCGCTCCAGGCACCGCGGCGTCGCCGATGAAGAAGCGAAGCCGTTCGCCTTCGACCTTCAGGTCCAGGCCGAGCACGGCGGAAGGGAAGCGGCCGAGCTGGGGGACGAGGGGTTCGTAGCCGCTCGTGCCATCGCGCAAGCGAAAGCCCTGGAGCTCGAGCCGGGGCCGATCGAACACGAAGTACTCGCGAATCCCGAGCGCGGCGTAGTACTCGACGTTGCGCTCGAGATCCTTGCGACGGTGGCCGAGCACGATGACCTCCAGGGCGAGATCCAGGCCTTTGCCCTCCTTCGACACGATCCAGCTCGGCCGGGGGTGGGTGTCCACGTCGAGGACGGCGATGACGTCCGGGGAGAACATGGACTCTCCCGGGTAGTACACGGGCAAGTTGGTGCCAACGTAGACGCGCCGGCCCGTCCGGCCGAAGAAGCGGCGTAGGGCGGTGCGCGCGCCGAAGACCTGTTCGGTGTGTTCGTCGCCTTCGGGCGGTCGTGCTTCGTCGGGCTCGAACTCCGAGGGCAGACTATCGACGATGCGTCGGCGTTGCGCGTCGGTCATTCGATCCCAGATCTCTTGAGGTGGCGCGCGCGGATCGCGCGGGTCCACACTCCAGGGATCGGGTCGCTGCGACACGCCGGGACTCTACCGCGGTCCTGCCCGCATCGCCACGCGGCGACGCCAGGATCGCAACAACCAGATGCTCGTCTCCATCGCGCACGCGATGGGCGCCGACGACCTTAACGCCTTCGGCGACGAATTGGGCGCGACGGGGCCGTTGCCGGACTTGGCGTAGGTTTACTTGCCGTCGGACCGTCCTTCGTCGAAGACCACTCCCGCGTAGACGTCCGTGAGTGCCAGCGACCCGGCGAGAACCAAGAGCTCGATACTGCCGTCACCCGTGCGGGTCGTCGCCAACCATTGGCCGTCGTCCAGTCGACGGAAGTGATCGATTCTACGCTCGCGGTGTGAAACGATCACGTATTCGGCCAGCGAAACAATCGCTTGATAGTGAAGGAACTTCGTGCCTCGATCGTAGTCTTCCGTCGAATCGGACGTGACCTCCACGACCAGGGTTGGATTCAGAAGCGATGGAGGCTCGTTCCCGTCGTAGCGGCGTTCCCCGCAACCGACGGTCACGTCGGGGTAGGCGTACAGGCCGGTAGACGGGACGTGTACCCGCTGATCGCTGCTCATGGTGATGCACCCTCGCTCCTTCGCGAGAGCAACGAGCGCAGCGGTTGCGTTCGCCGTCAGAACGTTGTGCGGTGGTCGCGCTCCAGCCATCGCGACGATCGCCCCAGCCACGAACTCGTGTTTCGTTTTGCTGACCCGCTCGAGCGCGAGATACTCGGCCTCGGTGAAGCCGCTGGAAGCTACCGATGACACGAACGCATCGTAGCACGCTCGCCGCGGATTCCTCGTCGAGCCGCGCCGCAGCCGCAGCGTCCAAGTGGGTGCTCCGGATCGCCGGCGCAGCTCGACTCGCATTGGGCCCGACCGTGTGGCCGGGGAAACGTAGGGGAGGCCGAGGGTTCGAAGTATGACGCGACGGGGTTGGTGGACCGGTACGTCGTCGCGTCGGCACGTGTCGATGAGCACCGAGCGCGCGCTCACACCGAGATGTGAACGTGCGAAGCGAACGCCTGCGCCGTGGCGCGATACATTGCCAGGGCTGAGAAGCATCGTGACCGATCAGCGAAGGCGATCACTGGGTGCTGCTCGGCGCGTGGAGCAACGGTGACGTCGCTCGGGTTCCGCCCTTCGAAGCCGTCGAGCTCGAGCTTGCCGCGCTCTGGCCGGACTGACGGCGGAGAGCGTCGCCGATGGCGTCCCTTCAACCCCAATCCCCCAGAGCCTTCACCGTGGCGTCCCGAATTCGTGCTCGCTCCTCACCCCCTATTCCTTTGCCCCCTCCCGCGGCGCCCGCTACGCCTCCTCCGGCCCTAGCACGTCGACTTCCGCCCAGAGCGCGTCGATGTCGAGCAAAAGGCCGTCACAGCCCGGTACGCTTTCGACGCGGCCGCTCGTCTGGCCGAGAACGCGCGCGTAGCGGCCTTGGACCAGCTCGAAAACCTCCACGGAGCGAAGCTCCGGATCGACGAGCCAGTAGAAGCGCACACCGAACGCCGCGTATTCGTCGAACTTCTCCACCCGATCTCGGCGGCCGTCGCGCGGCGTCGGGGAGACGACCTCGACGACGATGTCCGGCGGAACCCTCACGGCGCCGCGGCGCGGCGGGGCCTTTCCCGGCAGGAAGACGCAGACGTCCGGCTTGCGCCCCCCACGCTGAAGCGAGAGCTTGACGTCCGAGCCCGCGACGATACCGCGCGCCGGCGCGATCCAGTTGCGGAACAACTGGATCAGGGCCGCCACGATGACTTCGTGAATCAGATCCGGCACTTCCTCCTCCACGAGCCAACCCTCCACGAACTCCCCCGGTTCATCTTCGGGAAGTGAGAGCCACTCGGCCGCCGTCATCGGCCTGATGCGCCAGGCATCGAAGGAGGCGGAATGGGACACGCGGCGAGCCTAGCATCGATCGACTAGCATCGATCGAAACGCCGAAGGAGCCTCCTCGAGCCTCTCGTCTGGTTTTCAATGGCCCGCTCGCGACGATTCACCGCTACACTCGGAGCGTTTTGTCGACTCCATCGGACCACGCTCCGTCCGCCGCAAGCCAGACTCTCGCCGCCGAAGTGACGACGAAAGTGCGCGAGCGCGGGCTCGTGCTCTGGGTCGACGCGGACAAGAAGTACACGGGGCTCGTGGACGAGCTGTCCAGAGGGAAGTATGGCTTTCCTTACCCGGTCGTAACCTTTCGGGACAGCTATCTCGAATTGATGCTCGCCCTCGAGCCGTACGGCAACGGCCTCGACCCCGAGCACGTGCTCATCCACCTCGCCGGGTTGAACAAGGACGCCGTAAAAGAGACGCCGGTTTACGAGCTCTACAAGGCCGGCAAAGTGTTCGAGAAGAACCTTGCCACGGTGATTCGCGAAGCCGCCGTCGGCGTCGCGAAGCCCGCGGAGGTGGAAGAGTTCCTCAAATCGCCGGACGTTGGCCTGGAGAGGGCGGACCGCTGGCTCGAAGAGCTCGCCGCGCACCCGCGAGACCGGCTCACGCTGCTCATCGAGAGCCTCGGGCTCGACGACGTCGTGCTCGGCGTCCTCGCGGGCGACCGCCGGATCACGGCGCACCTGCCCGAAGGCGGCGAGAAGCTCTTTCTGTTCCTCGAAAAGTCGCTCGGGCTCGGGCCCGCTTGGCGAAGGTATACCGTCGGGGATCTCGAACTCACGGCACCCGCCGCGGCAACCCTGGTTTCGAGCTTTCTGATGGCGGTCGAATTCGTGCAGGATCTCCGCGAAGACGCGGTAACCAAGGAGTTTCTGGCCCTCGCCAAGCTCGGTCCGCACGCGAAGGACTGCCGCCGCCTGGTCACGCGCTTCCGAGAGGCGTTCCCGGACAGCTACGAGGCGCTCGAGAACGAGCTCCAGGAAAAGCTCGGCAACGAACGAACCAGTCACCACGCGGGCGCCCTCGGCTCCATCGATACGTTCCGCTTCGAGGAAGCCGCGATGCGCGCCGCGGCGATCGGCGCCCTCTGCCGCGGCGAGTGGGACAGCGCGGACGGCTTCGCGGTCGAACGCACGCCGGAGCGCTGCTTTTGGGTCAAGCGTTCTCAGACCCTCCAGCGCACGTGGGAAATCCTGCGCCTCGCGGCGGTCACGGGCCAGGCGCTGGCCCGGACGAAAGCCGCGCTGGCCCGAGCAGCCTCCCTCGAAGAGGCCGTCGAGCGCTACGCCGAGAAGCTCGCACCCGTCGATCGGCATCACCGTGTGTTCGAGCAGCGAGCCCACGTGCTCTTGGCTTCCGATCTCGAAGACTACGACGCGCTGCTCGAGGTGCGAAACTCGGTGCGCCGCGCGTACCGAGACTGGGCGAACGCCGTCAATCGTCGTTTCTTCGAGCTGTGCTGCACTCGCGGGGCGCTGCCGGGACGCAGCCTTCGCCAGCGCGCCGTCTACGAAGACGCCGTTCACCCGCTCCTCGCCGAGCCAGGGCGCGTCGCCTTCTTCATGGTGGACGCGCTGCGCTTCGAGATGGCGCAAGGCCTTGCCGAAGAGCTCAAGAAGCAGAAGTTCCGTGTGAGTCTCGGCGCGCGTCTTGCCGAGCTGCCGTCGATCACGGCCATCGGCATGAACGCGCTCGCACCGGTCGAACGCCAGGGGCGGCTCAAGCTCGTGATCAAGAACGGCAGCTTCGGCGGCTTCGTGTCGAACGAGTTCACCGTGAACGATCCGACGAGCCGCGTGCGCGCCATCAGCGCGCGCAGCCTTCAAAGCGAGGCCGCCGACATCGAGCTCGAGGAGTTCCAGGAGCTCGGCTTGACCCAGCTCAAGCGCCGCTTGAGCGGCAAACCGCCGCTCGTCGTCGTGCGCAGCCGGGAGCTCGACACCGCCGGCGAGCACAGGCTGCACCTCGGGACATTCGACCAAACGCTGGCGCTGCTCAAATCCGCGCTTTCGCTGCTCTCGCAGGCCGGAGTCGATCGGTTCGTGCTGAGCTCCGATCACGGGTTCTTGCTGCAAGATGCGACGGTAGAAAACCTGCCGTTCGGCGTCAGCAAGCGCACGCCGGAGCGCCGCCACGCGCTCTTGCCCGAGCCGTCCGGAATGCCGGACG
>DASWGX010000077.1:0-5133 GCA_036393455.1 Polyangiaceae bacterium | reverse complement strand
ACCGACGACGCCGTCGCCCGCGCGCTCCAAGGCAAAAAGAGCGTCCTCGACTACTCGCTGCGCGAGCTCGCTCAGCTCCGGGCACTGGCTCCAGCGAGCCAGTGGGACAAGCTCGACGCCCACGAAACGGCGATTCGAGAGGTCGAGCGCGAAATCACGGCTCAGGTTCCCAATGGCTGCGCCGCTCCGGAACCGCCCGATGCGAGCATCGTCGGACAAGAGGACGACGGACGCTTCAAGGGCCCGGCGGACTACAACAATCCGAGCGCGTCGACGGCGGACCACGAGCTCCACCGTCAAGTCGCCGAAGCGCACTTGTCCATCATCCGCGGCGCGCTCGCCTGCGATCTCACGCGCGTGGTCACCTTCCAGTTCTCACCCGGCACGAATCACGTGTCCTTCCAGGGCATGAACCCCGACGACCTCAACTCGATCTACATGCACCACCCGGTCAGCCACCGGCTCGGCGGAGGCGACATCGACGCGCCCGCCTCGTCGCGACGCTGGGAGGTCGAATTCCTGATCCGAATCGAGGAATGGTACAACCAGCGCATACTCGACTTCTTGACGCTGATGGGCAACACGCAGGACGTCTACGGCGGCTCGCTGCTCGACTTCACCGTCATTCCGTACCTCACCGAGGTAGCCCGAGCGACGCACGAGTGGCGTCCGACTCCCACCGTCATCTTCGGCGGCCAGGCGCTCGGTCTCCAGGGCGGACAGTTCATCACCGCCAACAACCGAAACCACGTGGACATGTGGCTCACCGTCGCGCAGGCGCTCGGCATCTCGATGGACGACCTTGCCGGCGAAAAAATCCTGAGCGGCAGCTACCAAGGGCCGCTCCCGATCATCGCCTGAGCCGGACCGGCGCTCGACCTCCACGGGAAGGCTTGGTGGGGCGCGGGTTTGGATTCGTCGCGGGCCTCGCTTGACTGGAGCGAGCACAGCCGGAAACTGTGCAGCACGGCCGGCGAATTCTCAGCCTCCCCAGCGCGGGCTCAGATCGAAGAGCAGCGCGCTTCCAATCGGAGCACGGTCCCCTACTACGCGTCCTTCGCGTCGCACCGGGAACGGCTGACGGAGCTTGCCGTCGGGCGCGCTCCCGGGGACGCGCGCGGCCGCCTCTGCGTGCTCGGCGCGGGCAATTGCTTCGACCTGGACCTCGAGCGGCTCTGCCACGCCTACGCCGAAGTGCACCTGGTCGATCTGGACGAACAGGCGCTTGCCTACGCCGTGGAGCGCCAGCCCGAGTCCGTCCGCTCCCGCCTTTTTGCTCATGCTCCGATCGATCTGACCGGAATGCTCGATCGGCTCGAGCGTTGGGCGGCGATGCGCGTGACAGAGCGGGAGCTCATCGTGCATCCGGACGAAACCTCCCGCGCCGTCGAGCGCCAAACCGCCGCCCCCTTCGACGTCGTGGTTTCGGCCTGCGTTCTCACGCAGCTGCACCGCGCGCCGTTGAATACCCTGACGGATCGGCATCGCCTCTACTTTGCCGTGCGCCAAATCGTGACGCTGACACACCTCAGAACGCTGCTTCGATTGCTGACGCCGGGCGGGCGCGCGCTCTTGGTGACGGACGTTTGCTCGAGTGAGATCGACCCGCTGAGCGGAGCCGAACCAGGCGTCGACTTGCGCGCGCTGATGCAACAGCTCTTGGCCGCTGGCCGCGCGATCGGCGTGGCGGATCCCGTCGCGCTCTCGGCAATGGTCCGCGAGGATCCCACGCTGGGACGGCACGGCGAGCTCTCCGGACCGCTCGACGCGTGGCTGTGGCAGGCTAGCCCGGAGCGGCGTTTTCTCGTCTACGCCTCGGAGCTCGTGCGCAAGACGGAGCGCGGTTAGGCGACGACCCAGCCGCGCTCGACACGCTCGGCTTCGCCGACCAGTCTGGAATAGCCGTCGAAGGGCTGGTGCTCGAAATTCCTCGGCGAGCTCGGAGGCACGCTCGGCGCTGGAGTTCGGGCATGCAGAGGCGGCGGGCGCTCGGAGAACGATGCCAGACTCGAGTGAGGGAACGAGCGGTCGACGCGAACGCTGGCCAGAGCGGCGAGCTTGTCGGCAAGTTGCTCCATGCGCGCCAGCGGACCGGCACCTTGGATGCCGAGCACGGCGAAGTCGAGCTGGCGCGCGTCGATACGCGCCACCCACTGCACGGTCGCGAAGTGGAGATCGGCGCCCGGAAAGCTGTCGACGTATTCGGACTGCGCCCGCTCCCGAAAAACCTGGACTTCCGCGCTGGACGGCACGACGGCTTTCAAACTGGAGCTGCTCGAGGTTCTTCTCTCGTGCCAGGCGGAGGGCTGCGCCCGGATCTCGCCTCGCACTACGACGAGCAAAACCTTGGGATCGACGCGCATCGATTGGCCCGCGGCGGACAGGGAAAGAGCACCGTCATCCAGTGACAGCTGGTCCACTCGGACGATGCGTCGCGTTTGATCGAAGGCGACCATCGAATCCACCACGACGGTTGGAATGCCGTGCTGCGACAGAACGGCATGCAGTGCCTCAGCCTCGTCGGCGTCGGCCAACACGCGCAGCACGCCCCACGACCCCGGCCGCAGTCTGGTCTTGACGTCGTACTGAACCAGGCCCGTCAGCTCCGCCAAGCGCCGCACGTCGTCAGCGTTGCCTTCGAAGCCGGGCGGTACCAGGATCATCATGCGCGCGTCTCGCGATGGTAAGCTAGCTCAGCGCCGCCAAGCTACCCCAACAAAATCCTCGTTTGCTCCGCGAGCGAAGGGTCCTCGGCGCCCTTGCTCGTGCCCGAGCGACATTTCGAAGCTCTCCGCGCACCCGCGGACCGGCCCAACAACGGCCGCAAATTCCGGCTGTTTCGGCTCCGTGCAGCGATTCGCTAACGGGCTCCGCCCTTCCCTATCGTCCGCTTGCCGTGATACGACGATCGGCGCGCAAAGGGTGCCAGCCCCGAGCCGGACCCACCGGGAAGCGCGATCGGACGATGGACGCGAGTTGGACTGAATTTCTCAAGACGGTGGTCGCCACCGTCGTATATTCCCTGGTCGGCATCGTCATATTCGCGGCTTCCTTCGTCATCATCCGCGTCTTGACGCCCTTTTCTCTCCGCAAAGAAATCGAAGAGGACCACAATACCGCGCTGGCCATCTTGATCGGTTCGGTGATTCTGGGGCTCAGTTTGATCATCGCGGCGGCGGTCGGCGGCTGACAGCCCGCGCAGCGTGTCCAAACCGAGAGACGTGAACGGAAACGCGCCGGTGCCGGGTGCCGGCGAGCACGACTCGGACGACCGCGAACCCGGTTGGGAGTTGCCGCGGCGTAAGCCGCGCTGGGAGGCGACGGCGCTGCTCGCCATCGTCTTGGTGATCGCGACCACCGGCTTGGTGTACGAGCTGTCGATAGCCGCCGTCGGCAGCTACCTGCTCGGAGATTCCGTAACGCAGTTCTCGACCGTCATCGGCGTCTACTTGTCGGCGCTCGGACTCGGAGCGTACTTGTCGCGCTTCGTGGTGACGCGCGTGGCTTCCTGCTTCGTCGAGGTGGAGCTCGGCGCCGCCCTGGTCGGCGGTCTCAGCGCGCCCGGCTTGTTCATCGCGTTCCATTTGACGAGCTCGTTTCGATTGGCGCTGTACGCGACGGTGCTCGGCGTCGGCGTCCTCGTCGGGCTGGAATTGCCTCTGCTCTTGCGTATCCTGCGGCAGAAGCTGGCCTTCAAGGAGCTCATCGCCCAGGCGCTGACGTTCGATTATGCGGGCGCCCTGGTTGGGTCGCTGGCGTTCTCGCTCTTGCTCGTGCCGGCGTTGGGGCTCCTACACACCTCCATCCTATGCGGCCTGATCAACGCGGCCGTCGGACTCGTCTCGACCTGGGTGCTCGAACGGGAAGGTAAAACGGGAAGCTCGCTGCGGCGCCAGCGCTGGCTGGCCCTCGCCGTGCTTTCGATACTATTCGGCGCGCTGTTCGGCGCCGGTAGCGTGACGCGCTACGTCGAGGCCTCGCTCTACGTCGGCAACGTCGTAGTCGCGGAACAATCGAGCTACCAGCGTATCGTGGTCGTCGAGGACGGCGGCGAGCTACGCTTGTTCTTGAACGGCCACTTGCAGTTCTCGTCGGACGACGAGTACCGGTATCACGAAGCGCTCGTGCACCCGGCGCTCGCGGCCGTCGAGACTCCGCGACGGGTGTTCATCGGAGGAGGCGGCGACGGGCTCGCGGCGCGCGAGGCGCTGCGCTGGCCGCAAGTAGGCTCGATCACCGTCGTGGATCTCGACCCCGGCGTGACCGGCCTGTTTGCTTCGCGGCCGGAGCTCGTGAGCCTGAACCGCGGCGCGCTCCACGATCCGCGCGTTACCGTGGTGAATGCGGACGCAATGACGTGGCTCGCCGAGAACGGCGACCACTTCGACGTGATGATCTTCGACTTCCCCGATCCGACCACGTATTCGCTCGCAAAACTCTACTCGACGAACTTCTACCGCGCCGCGCTGCGGCGTCTCGCGCCCGGCGGAGTCGTAGCGGTTCAAGCGACTTCGCCGCTGCTGGCGCGCCGCTCGTACTGGTGCATCGTGACCACGCTCGAAGCGAGCGGTCTCCACACGCTGCCGTACCACGTTTTCGTACCGTCCTTCGGCGAGTGGGGGTTCGCGCTCGCAGCGCGAGAAAAGCCGCGCGTTTCCCGGCGATCTTTGGCTAGAAAGCGAGCCATGGCCTTGCGCTATCTCTCGACCGAAGTACTCGAGAGCTCGTTCGCGTTTCCGCCCGACATCGACAGAATCGAGGCCGAGGCCAACGAGATCGACTCGCAAGCGCTCGTCGGTTACTACCTCGATGAGATGGCGCGCTTTGATTGAAAGACTCGCGGCAAGGACGCCGAGGCGAGCGGCACGGAAGCTTGCGACCGGCACCGTAACGGGCGTGCTCGCCCTCGGCTGCGCCGGCGCGTTCGCGGCGGGGAGCGGCGCGGGGACGACGGCTTCGAGCCCGGACGGTTCTTCTGAGACAGCGGGAGAGGTCGCCGCGCCCCCGACGCCCCCGGAGCCCGAGGCGCCCGCCGCCACGCCGCGAGCCCGCCTTCCCTTCGTGACCACGACGTCGCTGGCGAACGGCCTCACCCTGCTCGGGCTCGAGCAGGGTCGGACTCCGCTCGTGGAA
>DASWGX010000076.1:0-6202 GCA_036393455.1 Polyangiaceae bacterium | reverse complement strand
CGGCTCAGTCGTACCTGGCCGGTTTGCTGGCGGACTTCGCGAAGCCGCGCTGGACGACGGCCGAGACGCTTCGTCGGCCGATCGCGCTGTTGCTCGACGAGGCAATGACGCGGACCGGCGGCGAACGTTTCGAACGGCTGCGAGTGCTGGGCGACGGTGTTCTGTACACGACCGGATTCTTCCGGCGTCACCTCGAAAGCAGAGGCGTCGCTCTGGCATACGTCGCGGCGCTCGGGGCGCGCGCTTACGACCACGCGGCGACGATGCTGAACGGCCGCAACGCTACCGAAGGAGCCTCCGACGTGTTGCGCGAGCTCGCGCGAAACTTCGAGATGTTCACGTTGCTACTCAACGAAGTCGCCGACGCTTTGCTAGCGCAGTCGGCGCCCGCGACGGCGCGCGCCACGCTCGAGCTCTATGAAACGTGGCTCTGCTCTCGATCGGAGCCGCTGGCACGCGCCTTGATCGAACGCGGTCTCGTGCCGCTTCGCGGATCGGAAACACTGCATTGACGGCGGGCTCGGTGGCTCGATTGCCGGGCATACAGCGGCGCCTCCAGCGCTTCTACGGGCTCGACGTCGCGCCCGACGTCCGCGAGTTCGTGCAGGACGGCGCCGACGATTCGCGCGAGCACCTCCTGCTGCGCGAGCACGCGGGGACGCTGGAGCTGGCGCTCGTGCTGCCGCCGCCAGGAGAGAGCGCCGACCATGCGCTGCAGCTGGTCGAAGGCGTCAGTCATTTCTTGCTGCTCTGGGAGCGCGCGCGTACCGGCTTGCCGACGACGCTGCTCGAGCTCGAGCTTCAAGCCGAAGTCGACAAGTACGTCTTTCTGACCATGGTCGCGCGGCGCGCGCTCTCTCCGGTACGCGCCCGGTCGTTGCACGGCAAGCTCTACGACCACGTCACCTTCTTGCATCCACCGCACACGGAGGAGGGGCGTCGCTATCGCCTGGCCAATGATCTCGCCGCGCGCTTCGTGGCCAGGGCCGTCGCGCCCCTGGTCGCACGCGACGGCCTCGGCTCGGCCCGACCGGTGCTCGCGCGGTTCTATCGCTTCGGCCAAACCGACAAGATTCGCTGGGCGAGCGCCGCCTGAGGCGCGCCGCTTGTAGGCGGGGCAGGGGTTGATACGCTCGCCCGCGCGATGCACCGTCGTTTCCTCTCCTGTGTGACGGCTGTCGGGTTATGCGCCTGCGGGCAGCCGAAGCAGGCCGAAGATCCGCACGCTTTCATCGAGGAGCCGGGCTCGGCCGGGGCACCGCAACGGAGCCCGGGGGCATCACCGGGCCGGGTCAGGGCCGCGAAGCCCGCCGGCCGTGCACCCGCACGCGGCGCCTTGGCGAACGCCCGCGAGTGCGAGCTTGCGGCGCGTAACGCGGTGCGCGTCGGTATCGATCAAGCCATTGCCGGGGCCCCGGACGAACCAACGCGGCGCCGCCTGCAAGCCGATCGCGATACGGCCCTAAAGAGCGAAGAGGCGGCCGCCCATGTCCGCGAGATGCGGGACGCGTGTCTGCGTCAAGGCATGAGCCGCGCGGAGGCCTCCTGCGTGGCGGTCGCCAGGGACGAGCCGGGTATCGAAGCCTGCTACCCCGAGTGAGCCTCAACCCACGCGACAACGGTCGATCACGGTCTTCGCGTCGAGGTCCCCGTTGCCGAGGCCTTCGAGCAGGCAGTCTGCCGGAGCCTTGCCGGCGCGAACCAGCGCCGCCAGGGGTGTGAGGTATGCGCTCTCCGACTTCCCCGCTGCGTCCAGGCGCCCGCGCCGCTCGAGCCCGCGCGCGGCGACGTCGCACAGCTGTTCGGCCAGGGCCTGGACCTTTCGCCCGGCGAGCTTCCCGGTAACGCCTTCGCGCACCATGGCCGGGCGAAGCGCCTCCACTTCCCGAACGTCGAACGGCTCGGCGAGCGCCTCGGCTTCCGCGAGCGCGAGCTCGTCGTAGAGCAAACCGGTGAAGAGCGCGATCAACGCCGCCGCGAAAGTCGGCGATTGGGCATCGGCGCATCGCACTTCCAGCGTCGACTTGAGCCGCGCTTCGGGGAAGAGCGAATTGAGGTGGAGCTTCCAGTCGTCCATGGTGGGGCGATGCCCTGCGTAGCCCTGCTCGAGGAAGCTCCGGAAGCTCTGACCCGTGTTCTCGATTACGACGTCCCCGCGGCGGAACAAGAACATGCCGGCGTCGAGCGCCCAGTCGACGTAGTCGCGGTACCCGGCGCGCTCCGGCCACAGCGGCGCGATGAGCCCGCTGCGGCGCGGGTCCATGCGGAGCCAGACGTCGCCGCGCACGCTCTTCATCGGAGCGCGCCGCCGCTCGAAGAACGGCGCGTTGGCCGTCATCGCGTGAATGACGGGAGACCACTTCAAGCACACCCGCAGCTTGCGCATCGCGTCGGCTTCGCTCGAAAAATCGAAGTTGGTCTGCGTCGTTGCGGTGCGCTGCATCATGTCGAGCGCCCCGCTGCCTTGGGCCGGCAGGTAGCGGCGCATGACGCTGTAACGCCGTTTCGGAACCCAGGGCAGCTCGGCGAGAGTTGCGAAGGGATGAAAGCCCACCGAAAGCCACGTCACGCCCGCGCGCTCGGCGAAGGGACCGAGCTCGGCGAGGTGCACAGACTGCTCCGAGACCACCGCGTGAACGTCGGGTAGCGGAGCGCCGCTGAGCTCGAACTGCGCGCCGGGTTCGAGCGTGATCGACTGCCGGTCGCGCGTGAGCGCGATCACCGCGCCGTCCGGCTGCTCGCACACCGGTTCCCAACCCCGTTCGTCGCGCAGCCACTCGAACAGGACGGCGACGGAATTGGGACCATCGTACGAAAGCGGCCGCGCGCCGGCGATGATTCCGAACTTTTCCGTTTCGGCGCCGATGCGCCACCTCGCTTCCGGTTTTTCCGCAACGCGGAAAGGCTCGGAAAGCTCGTCCCAATCCGTGATGGGACGCACCGGCGGCGCGCCGTGCTCGACCGGGCTTTTCGTCATGTCGGGGTTTTCGAGGCTATAGGACGCCGACAGTCGCGAGCAAAGGCCATGGGCGCGCGTCCCCGCGCGAGTCAGGGCTGGGCGCGGCCTTCAGGGTTTTCCTTCGAGCTTGGGCGTGTGGCGCGGGGGGGAAGAGGGATGCAACACTCCGAGCGCCGCCGCCAGGGCTCGGGTGTGACTCTCGGTCGTGCCCGCGCCGCCGCCGATGATACGAGCCCCGGCGCCGCCGAGCTCGAGCGCCCGATCGACCCAATGTATCGCGACGCCCTCGCGATCGGGAAAGCCGCGCACGCTCTCCGCGCTGCTTCCCAGTAGCACACCGGGAGTCGGCGGCTCCGCGTCCACGAGCCCGAGCTCGGACAGGCATTCGAGGCCCGCGTCCACCGACGGTACCTCGAAGAGCACCGCTTCTGCGCCGGCGTCGGCGACGGCGAACACGAGCTCGGACAAGCTCGTGCCGGTGACGAGGCGACCCCGCGCGTCGCACTCGACGACCGCGAAGGTCAAAAGCTCCGAGCGCGCGGCGGCGGCAACGGCGGCCATCAGGCCAATCTGCGACCCCTGACCACGAGCAATGACGAGCTCGCAGCCGGCCGCGGCGAGCCGGGCGGCATGCTCCTCGAGCTCTTCGCGCAACCGATCGGCGGCAATCGGCGTGACCATGTCCGAGCCGAGCACCCCGGCGACCGCTACGGGTCGCGTCGAGCTCGCGGCGGCCTCGAGCGCGAGCTCGACGGCGAGCGACGTCAAGGCGGCGGCGCGATGGTGCATTCCCACTTCCGCGAGCGCGCGCGGCGTCGTGTCCGCCGTCAGCGCCGAAAGAACGTCGACGCGACTCGCGACTTCCGCCGCGTAGTGAGCGCGGATTTCCGCGGGCCGCTCGCGCAGCATCACGCCGAGCGAGCCGGGCGTGTCGAGGGCGCTGCCGCGCGCTCGGAAGGCGGCACCAGTGTCCGAGTCCAGCACCAGCGGGCGGCCGCTCGTCAGGCGCGGGCGGAGCGCATCGAAGCTCATGACCTTGGCCTATGACGGTAGCTCATTTCAGGAACCAAAGCCGAGCCACCAGCACGACACTCAGGCTGACCCCGGTGCAGGCGATGACCGCCTTCAAGACCCACACCGGGAAGCGACGTGCGACGCGCGCACCGGCGTACCCCCCCACGCTGGAGCCGACGGCCATCGTCGCCGCTTCGGGCAGTGCTGCGGCGCCCACGGTCACGAAGTACGCGGCCGCCACGCCGTTGATCGCGGCCGCGATCACGCATTTCAGCCCATTCATCTCGTTCAAGCTCATGCGCTGGAACACCGCGAACGCCGCCAAGAGCATGATGCCGATGCCGGCTCCGAAGTAGCCTCCGTAGATGGCGATTGCCCCGAGCGCGGCACCGAGCGCCAGCCGGCGTCGCGTCGACGCGGTCTCCGGGGCGTCCGCAAATCGCGCGACCAGATCCTTGAACAGCACGGTCCCGGTCGCGCCGAGCACCAGGACGGGCACGACGGCTTCGAAGACCTCGGGACGCGCGCCCAACAGCAGCCCCGCTCCGATCGCGCTCCCCGTCGCCGCGGGCAAGGTGAGGCCGAGCGCGAGCCGCGCCTTGCCGGCGAGCTCTCCGTGATACGCCCACGCCGACGCGAGCGATCCCGGCACGAGCGCCAGCGCATTGGTCGCGTTGGCCGTCACCGGCGGCAGGCCGACGGCGAGCGCCGCCGGAAACGAAATCAGCGAACCGCCGCCGGCTACGGAGTTGATGGCTCCGGCGACGGCCGACGCGGCGACGAGCAACGCGAGCCCGCCGACGTCAGTCGCCATTCAGCGCCAGCGCGTGACGTGCCACGATTTCTTTCCGCGCCGGAACAGCGCGAGCGAGCCGTGGAGCAGCCGATCGGGGGTGAGACGGTCGTCGGGGCCGACACGCGCGCCGTTGAGGGTGATGGCGCCGTTGCCCAGAAACTCCCGCGCCTCGCGCTTGCTCTTCACGAGTGTGGTTTCCAACAAGAGGTCCACGAGCAGCTTGCCTTGGCCGGAAAGGGCCGTCTTGTCGTGATACGACGCTGGCGCGGCGGCGAACGCCTCTTCGAGCAGCGCTTCGGGCAGCTCGGCGACGTCGCCGGAGAATAACGCCTCGCTCGCCGCACGCGCCTGCGCGAGCGCCTCGGCGCCGTGGACGAGCCGCGTGACCTCTTCCGCCAGAAGCTTCTGCGCGGCGTGAGCCTCGGGACGCGCAGCATGCGCGGCAAGCGTTGCTTCGATAGCCGGCACCGGAAGCAGCGTGAATAGACGCAAGTAGCGTGCCACTTCCGCGTCCGCGGTGTTGAGCCAGAACTGATACAGCGCGTACGGCGAGGTGCGACCCGGCGTCAGCCATAGCGCGCCGCTCTCGGTCTTGCCGAACTTGCCGCCGTCGGCGCGCGTGACGAGCGGCGAGGTGAGCCCGTAGCACTCGGCCCGTTCGATGCGGCGCAAGAGCTCCGCGCCGGCGACTATGTTCCCCCATTGATCGGAGCCTCCGATTTGAACCGTCACCCCGTGTTCGCGGTAGAGGTGATAAAAGTCGTAGGCTTGCAAGATCATGTAGCTGAACTCGGTGTAACTGATGCCTTGCTCCCGCTCTTCCAGCCGCGCCTTCACGCTGTCTTTCTGCATCATCATGTTGACGGCGAAGTGCTTGCCCACGTCGCGCAGCACCTGAAGAAAACCGAGCGGCTCGAGCCAATCGGCGTTGTCGTAGATGCGCGCGGCGTTCGTGCCGCTGAAGTCGAGCAGGCGCTCGAAGACTTTGCGTTGCCCCGCGACGTTCTCGGCCACCTGTAGCCGTGACAAGAGCGGTCGCTCCGCCTGCTTGCCCGACGGGTCGCCGATCAAGCCCGTGGCACCGCCCATCACCACGACCGGCGCGTGCCCGGCGAGCTGAAAGCGGCGCAGCACCATGATCGGCACCAGGTTGCCGATGGTGAGCGAGTCCGAAGTGGGATCGAAGCCACCGTACACGCGCCGCGGCGTTTCGAGGTGCCGCCGCAAGCCGGCCTCGTCCGTCGTCTGATGGACGAGGGTGCGAACGGAGAGTTCGTCGATGAGGCTTTCCATGCCCGGCCGACGATAGCACCGCACCGACGCTTCGCGCTGCTTTCGCGCCGGTCGCCGCAGCCTTGATCGGTGTTGAGAGCCGCGCGCCGGTGCGGCCCCGGGAGAGGGGTTCGGTTGGGGAGTCGGGAGCGGTCCGGCAG
>DASWGX010000075.1:0-4085 GCA_036393455.1 Polyangiaceae bacterium | reverse complement strand
CCGTACCCGACGATGGGCACTCTGGCGGAAGGGGTTACCGACCCGCCCACGCGAACCAAGGCCGGCGGCGGGAAGATTCTCACCGTGGGCGGCTGCGCCAAGGCTTGTCACGGCAACGAGCCCGGCACGCTGAAGGAAGTCGTGAGCCTCAACACCGGAGGCAAGTGCTTTCCGATCATGGGTGCTCCCGTCGTGATCACGGAGCTTGGCATGACGTGCATCACCGGCAGCCCCGGCTTCATGAACAAACAGGGTTGAACGCCCCGGCTCGATGGCGGCGCGCGAGGACCGCGAGGTCACAATCGGCGGTCGTGCTCTCTCGCTTTCGGAGTACGCCGAAATCAACGCCGAGCTATCGCTCGCGCCGCAGCACTCAACGGCGATTCTGGCAAACCATCTTCTGAACGAACCTCGCTGGGAAGCGTTCGACGAGGCCTGGGAGGCGAAGCTCAGCGAAGCGCTCGACACCCAGTCGCAAGAGGATGCGCCTCCCCTTCTGGTCACGGACTACTCGGAGGCGTTCCAGCGCGCGCTCGCGCGCCACGCCGGTGCGCCACTCGAATTCGAACGTTTTCTGGCGCTGCTCGGAGAGCTCAGGCGCGGCAATTCCCTGCCGCGCGCGCTCGCCCAGGCGCGCGTCACGCTGGCTCAGTTTCTCGCCGCGCAAAGCTACTGGACTCGCGAATCGATGAACGACCCGGCGCTTGCCGCGCGTTTGTTTGGACGCCCCGTCTGAACCTCGGCGATCGAACGGAAGCGCGCGGCCTTCGTCGCAGCGGGCTCAGCGACGAACCGGCCGCTGCCACACGCCCGCGCGACCGGACGCGCGCTCGGCGAGCCCTCGCCAGGCTGCAATGGATGCTCGCTGTGCCGCCACGAAGTCGTGCGGCTCGCAACGCACGGCGCTTCCGGTCCGAACCACGAGCTCCATCTGAAGCAGCCTGCGCTCGGCGGGGGTGACGCGCCCGTTTTCGAGCTCATCGAGGACGACCAGCGGCGAATACGGTTTGCCGCGACGGTAACGCTGACCCGCCATGAACTCGCCTTGATGCTCGAACCACCAGCGCTTCCAGGTTTCGACTCCCTGCGCGGGAAGCTCCACCGTGTCGGGCGATCCGTCGCTCGGAGCGTCGCGCGGATCGCTGAGCTCGGTGGCGAGCTCTGGCCCCGCGTCGCCGAGCGCGGGCTCGGGTACGTCCGGCTCCATGACCACTTCGGGCGGCACCTCGACTTCCTCGTAGAGCTCGGCCCCGGTAATGCGCTCGAGCGCCCCCGCGGCCGCAGCCTTGAGCTCGGCGTCGTCGCGCGCAAGGAGCGCGATCAAGAGAGGCGGCGCGCTGGCGTCGCCGGCCCAACCGAGCCCGGCGGCCAGCCCGGCCGACGGCGCGGACCGGCACAGCTTCGAGATGTCTTCGGCGTCGCGCTTTTCTCCGCCGACGGCGAGGAGCGTCGCGGCGTCCGCCGCGCGCGGGCCGCCGAGCGCCGCCCCCAAGACGGCGCTTGCCTGGGGGTGGCCGCTCAAGACGAGCGCTTGCCACAGGGCCGGAACGAGCGCGTCGTCGTTGCGATGCAAGAGATCGTCGAGCACCTCGCGAACGCGCTGCGGCGGCCCGAGCGCGAAATGGGGAAGCGCTTTTACGGCGACGGTGGGGTCGTCCTGGCTCGCTCGATCGAGCTCTTCGTGGGTGGCAAAGCCACGGTAGCCGAGGACATCGACGGCGAGCGCACGGCGCAGAGGACTCGTGCTCTCGAGCCAACGCCGCACGATGAACGGGACGAAGGGGTGCGTCACGAGCTTGAGCGCATCAGCCATCGCCTGCACGAATTCCGGATCTTGCGCGTGATCTTCGAGGACGCGCTCGGCGGCCGCCAACAGGTCGCGCCCTTCGACGCACCCCGCGACGAACGCCAGACCGAAGAGCTGCCACGGATCCGGTGCTGGAGACGCGAGCACGAAGGGCTCGAGCGCAGAGAGCGCCGTCCCTCCGAGGGCGCAGAGCGCGTCGACGTTCGCGAGCAGACGTCGCTCCAGAAACTCTGCTTGCTGCCACGCCTCTCCGAGCTGCGGTGTGCGCTGGCTGCACAGCATGACGACGTCTTCGAAGCAGATGCGAGCACGCTCGAGAGTCCAGTCGAACGGCGCGAGCGCCGGCAGCGGATCGGCCGCGAAGCCCGGCGGGCTTTCATTCCCGGTCGTTTGGGCGGGCGTGACCTGGCTCGGAGCCTTGGCCTCGGCCGGCGCCGCGCGAGCTCGAAGCTCTTCGACGGCGGCGAGCAGCTCCTCGAGCGTCTTCGGCGAGGCAATCGCCGGCGGCGGCCTCGTCACTTCCGGCAACGGAGCGGGCGCCACGTCGATGCGCCGCACGGCGACGTCGCGCGCGATGCGATGGACGCGCGGCAGCTCGATGCTCGCTACCAGATCGCCCGGAGGAACCGCGGGCGGCACGAGCGCCGGCGAGAGCCGCGCTTCGGCGCTGGCGAGATGCTTCTTGCACTCGCCGAGTTGCTCGATGCAGTGCTGCGCGTGCGGGCTTTCGCCCGCGACGGGCTCCAGGTTCGCCGCGGCGCGATCGGCATGCGCGACCGCCGCGCGAATGTGCTCGAACGGATCGCGCCCGTCCGCGTAGGCGCGGTAGATGTCTCGGTAGACGTCGGTGAGCGGCGGGAGCGCGGACGTCACGTCGACGCCGAGCTCCGCCGGAGCCGACAGCGCCCGCACGCCGTCGGCCAGGGCGTCATGGGCTGCCTCGAGCTCGATCAAATAGCCGGGCGCCGAAAATGTGGAGGCTGGCTCTATCGACCGTTCTGCCATGAGACAACCAAAGGGACGTCAGCTGCGCGGCGCCATGATGGCGCGGTAATACTGGCAAAGCTGGCGAAAACGTTCGACCAGGCTCGGATCGGCAGACAACCGCTCGTTCATCCGCAAGACCTCCGCCTGATAGCTCGCCGCGTCGAGCGAATACGCCTGATAAATCTGAGCGGCACGCTCGGGCTGAAGCTCGAGCTCGGCAGACAGACAGGCATGCTGTTCGAGGCTGAGCGTCGGAGCCGCGGGCGCCGGCGCGCCCTGCGGCGCAACCGGAGAACTTTGTCCGGCCAGCGTCGCCGCACTGACGAAAAAAACTTGCGGCGGGGCGCCGGATGAAGCCGGGGAAGCGACGGGCGCCGGAGGTGCGTTCGCGACGTGAGGGGACGCCTGCGGCTGGAACGCTGGGGCCGGAACCGCACTCTGCACGGGAGGAAACGCTTGCGCGAGCGACGGCATCACGTGAGGCGCGGCGGGCGCCGGCGCCGCGGGAGAAGCTGGTGGTGGCGCTGGGGCCGCCTGGGCTGGAGCCGCCTGGGGCGGAGTCACCTGCATCGTTCGAAATGCATCGCCGAAGCCTCCCGGCATGATGCGAAAAGCCGACGTCGAATTGAGGTTTGGCCGTTGACCGGCTTGGTGGGCGAACGCCGGCGCGGCGTGCGGCGGCAAGTGAGCCTGTTGCGCGGGGAAACCTGGAGAGACGGCGGCGGGAGGCGCGGGAGGCGGCGCTTGTCCGAGCGCGGCGGAAACGGCGGGCGGCGGCGCGACGGGACGGAAACCTTGCGAGCCAGCCGACGGCGGCTCGGCCGGCGCCGAAAGGGGAGGGGCCGCGAACGGAGGCGCCGCTACGGCGGAGGGCGCCGCGAACGGAGGTGCCGCGAACGGAGGTGCCGCTACAGCGGAAGACGTCACCGGCGGCGGTGGGTCAACCGGCGGCAAGACTATCGGCTTGGGCATGAAGGCCGGCTCCGCCGACGCCGCGGCGGCCGTGCGCATCTCCACCTCGGGCGCGCGGGCCGCGGTGAGCGCCGGCTCGATCGCCAGCCGGTAGCGCGCGTACGCGTCCGAAAAGCGCCGCTGCAGATCGTAGCGCTGCCGCGCCACTTGCATGCTGATGTCGGAAAGCCAGCGCCGCTGTTCCCGCTCGAACAGCTCCAAGGTCACCCCCTTTTCGCGCAAGACTCCGTCCTTCGGCTGCCCGGCGTCGACGCGCGCAGTGATCTCGGCAAACGCGTCGAGCGTCAGAAAGTCGGCGACTTCGTCACCCATCGGAGCC
>DASWGX010000074.1:0-2476 GCA_036393455.1 Polyangiaceae bacterium | reverse complement strand
CTCCGGCATCATCACGTCCATCAGCACGCCGTGCACGTCCGGGTTCTTGGCGAGCACGTCGAGGGCCTCGCGACCGGTGTCGGCAACCAGGACGTTCGCTCCCTTGCCGCGCAGCAGACCGGAAAGCGCGTACACGGTGCGCATGTCGTCGTCGGCCACGAGCAACGTCGCGCCGTCGAGCGAGAGGTCGGACGCCGGGAGCGCAGGAACCGAAGGATGCCGCGGCGGTAACCTTTCTTCGACGTGCCGCAGGAACAGGCGCATCTCTTCCAGCAGGCGCTCCGCCGAGCTCCCGTCCTTCAAGACGATCGCTTCGGCGTACGCCTCCAGACGCCGCGTCTCGTCCTTGGTCAGCGCGCGGGCCGTATGCACGACGACCCGCGGCGCGCTGATGTCTCGCCGGCCCGTGAGCGTCTGGAGCAAGGCGAGGCCGTCCATATCCGGAAGACCGAGATCGAGAATCATGCAGCCGAAGCGCTCGGCCGAAAGCGCCTCGAGCGCCCCGGCCGCGCTCGTCACCAGGCGCGCGTCGAACGCTTCCCCTACCAAGAGCTTCATGATCGACTCCCCCGCGGCGTCACCGTCCTCCACCACGAGGACGCGCTTCGATTCCGGCTCGGACGACCCGGTCAAGACCGAGACGACCCCGACCAGCTCTGCATGCGTGACGGGCTTCGTCAGGTAGCCTACGGCTCCGAGCGCCAAGCCGCGTTCCGGAGCGTCGAGAGCAGAGATGAAGTGGACGGGAATGCCGCGCGTCGTCGCATCCTGCCGCAAGCGCTCCATCACGGTCCAACCGTCTATGTCCGGCAGCTTGACGTCCAGGATGATGCCGAGCGGCTTTTTCTCGCGCGCCAGCGCGAGGGCTTCTTCTCCGCTGCCCGTGACCACCACCTTGAATCCGCGCGCGTGGATGATATCGACGAGCTCTCTTGCCATGAGCGCCTCGTCTTCCACCACGAGCAGGCTGGCCGTACCCGGAACCAACGAAACGCGGTCGTCAGGGACGTCGAACCTGATCCCTTCGAACCCGGCGTCTGCGTCGGGCGCTTCGGAGACCAGCGCCGCGAGCCTTTCGGGCAGGTAGCAGGTGAACGTGCTGCCACGACCCTGCTCGCTGAGAAGGCCGAGCTCTCCCCCGAGCAGCAGGGCGGATTCGCGGGCGATGGCGAGCCCGAGCCCGGTACCTCCGTAGCGTCGGTCCGCACGGGCCTCGAGCTGTTCGAAGGGCGCGAAGATGCGCTTCTGGGCCTCCGGCGCGACGCCGATCCCGGTGTCGGAGACGGAGAACGCGACGCTGCTCTCCGGCGCGAGGTCGGAACGCTGAAGGCGAGCCGCGCCGGACGGCCGATGAATGGAGAGCTTGACGCTCCCGCGCTCGGTGAACTTGATGGCGTTGCCGAGCAAGTTCGAAAGGATTCGCTCCAGGCGGTGGCGATCCGTCGTGATCGTCTCGGGGACGTCCTCCGCCACTTCGAGCTGGAAATCGAGCCCCTTGTCGCTCGCGAGAGGGCCGAACACCCGGCGCGCGTGCTCGACGAAGTCCGAAACCTTTGCCGCCTCGACCTGGAGCTCCTGTTTTCCCGCCTCTATCTTGGCAAGATCCAGGATCTGATTGATGAGCGAGAGCAGATCCTTGCCCGCGCCGTGAATCGTCCTCACCTGTTCGACTTGCTTCGCGGAAAGGTTGCCGGCCTCATTTTCGGCGAGCAGGTGCGAAAGCAGCAGCATGCTGTTGAGCGGCGTGCGAAGCTCGTGCGACATGTTGGCCAGGAACTGAGACTTGTACGTGCTGACCTTCGCCAGCTCCTCGGCCTTTTCTTGCAGGCCCCCGCGCGCGAGCTCGAGCTCGGCGTTCTGCTCCGAGAGTACGGAGCGCTGAGCTTCGAGCTCGTCGTTGGCGCGTCTGAGCTCGTCCTGTTGAGACTCGAGCCCCTGGTTGCTGGCACGAAGCTCTTCCTCCTGTGCCGCGAGGCGTTCCGCGAGCGACTGACTCTCTTCGAGCAGGTCGCGCAACGTGGCGCGCGATTTCGCCGCCAAAAGCGTGATCACCAGCGTTTCGCGGATCGACGTCAAGAGCGCGCGCAGCTGATCCGTACAGGGCGTGAACAGCGCGAGCTCGAGGACGCCCACGGCTTGGTCGCGCTGCCGGAGCGGCAAGAGGACCAGCGTGCGCGGCGCGGCCTCGCCGAGGCCGGAACGAATTCTGAAGTAGTCCGCCGGCGCATCGTTCACGACCAAGAGGTCGTCTCGCAGCATCGCTCGCCCGGGCAGGCTCTCTCCGGATTCGAAAGCGTGAGGCGCGCTTTCCACCGTTTCGCGCGAAAGCGCGTACTGACTTTCGAGCCGCAGCGTGCCCGCCTGATCACAGACGTAGAGCGCCCCGGCGCAAGCGTCGACGCGGCCCGCGAGCAGCGTAAGAGAGCGTTCTGCTACCGTGCGCACTTCGAGCTCCCCGCGCAGCTCGTGCGCCAGG
>DASWGX010000073.1:0-3696 GCA_036393455.1 Polyangiaceae bacterium | reverse complement strand
GATTCCGGCGGTGAGGTGATGCGTTCTGTGAAGCACCCACTTGTACCCGGCCTCGAAAAACACGTTGTGCGAGCGGACGCCTACCTCGGCCAAAATCCGGTAGCTATACCCTGCCGCGACGAACGGACGGTAGCCGTCGATATTGAACAGGTAGCGCACGCTGAACGGGATGTTCTGCGCGGGAGTCAGCTCGAGGCCGACCCCCGCGTAGTACTCCAGGCCGCGGACCGGCTGGTTGATCAGCCCCAGCAACATTCCGAGGTTGCCCTCCGGAGCGAGCCCGCTCACGACCTCGACCACGAAGGTGCGCCGCGATTGGTCGCGGACGTGCGAAAAGACCTCGCCGTCCTCGTAGATGCGGCGGCCGTGCGGCGACTGCACGCCATGGTTCTTGGCGGCGAGCGGCGGCACCGAAAGCAGCACCGCAGCGAACCCGAGCGCGACCGCAAAGCGCCGCACTAGTCGAGCCTCCGGCCGAACACCAGCCGCACGAAGCCGCGCCAGGGCTCGAGCTCCGTGACTCGCTCGAGCTCGTCCGCGGCGTTTTCGTTGTCGAAGCCGTTCGGGTCAATCAAGAAATGGTTGATGAGCTCTCCGGCGAACGCGCGCCGCGCGCCGAAGAAGAGCTCGAGGTCCCACGAATTCTTCGAGTACAGGACCACGCCGAGCTCGAGCGGCGTTGCGTAGGCGAGCCAGAAGTGATCCTCGAGCCGCGCCTCCGCGTGCACCGAAACACCGTAGCTCATCTCGGTTCCAAGCACGGGCAAGTAGCCCCTCAGGCCGGCGCCCGCGAGGAAGCGCGAGTCCTCGAACCCGCCGGAGTTCGGCTTCGACATCGCGAGCAGGTGCGGGCCCCACGAGTCGAGCCGATACATCACCGAGACTCCGTAGAGCGCGTCGAGACTGTCCGGGTCGCGGCCGAACTGCTCTGCCGCGACGCTCACGACCCACCAATCGTTGCTCGCGGGGCTCAGCGACGCAGGCAAGACCGGCCCCACGAACGCTTCCCGCGCGCCGGCAGACGCATCGCTTTCGGCACGCGCGTCGCTCGCGAGCGTCGTCGGAGCGACGGCAAGCTGGCCGGCTACGGCGAGCGCTCCGAGCACGCCCACGCTACGGCTCTCCCGCTCTCTCGGCCGGGGCGGACTCGGCGGGCTTCGAAGCCGTTTCCCCCTCCCGCTCGCAAACCAGTGTCACGCGAGCGATGGGGAACGCGACGATGATCCAGTAGTCGGTGAAGAAATCCAGCTGAGCGTGGTGCATACGCGCGCAGCGGTAGCGACGCCGCGCCCGCTCGAGCAAGACCGCGTAGTGGTCCGGCTCGGTCAACACCAGGATGCCCGCCAGCATCAGTCCGCTGTCTTCCTCGGTCACGAAGCTGGCGTCCGCCGGAGGCGCGCTACCGCCGGTCGAGAGCGCCTGTTTGCTGTGGTGGATGGTGCAGGCGCACAACGAGAACGCGCCGGCCGCCACCGAGGCCAATACCGTTGTCTTCATCCCTGGTAAAGCTCCTTCGGAACCCATCGGTGCAGCGTTTCGCGGACGACGTCCCGACTTCTCGCCGGACAGCGACGCACGAATTCCCTCAGCGTCGATTCCGGAGTGATCGCACCCTGCGGCCACGGATCGTTCGACGCGAAGCACTTCCCCAAATCGAACACCAATGTCCGGTCTCGAGGCGCCCGCTTCCACCAGAGGCCTGCCAGCGCGGCGCCGAACCGATGCGTGGGAAATGCCCCCGGCAGCGCGAGCGCGCTCCACGCGGAGGCAGTGGGCAGCCGCTGGCGCTCGAGCTCGCGCAGCTCGCCTTGCAGCGCGCCGACGCGGCTCGACCCCGAGAATGTTGCGGCGAAGTAATCCGCGAAGGCTTCTTGGATGGCGCCGTAGAGGCGCTCCGCGACGCGGCCTTGCGGCGCCGGCCCGGTTCCGATCACGTGAGCAATCTCGTGAAGCCACACCGCTTGGCCGAGCTCGGAGTCGCCGGCGGCGACCAGAATGGCGCCGCTCGGACGGTGCTGCTCGACTCGCCCCACGGCTCTGGCGCCGCTGGCAACTTCCGGCTCGACGTGCAGGACGACGCGACTCGGAGCGAGCTGCGCCGGAACGCGTTCGAGGGCCGTCACCAGATCCGCGACGGCGGCCGCGTCGTCGCCGCACGCCACGACCCGGCCGGGTACCAGGGCGTCGCCCGGGAGCAGGCGCGTGCCGGTGTACACCGCGACGGACGCCCGCGGCGGACGAGCGCACGTGTCCACGCGCGCCTCACACCCGAGCACGGCGATCATGACCGGCGGTAGCCAGCGCGCTCTCATGGGCAGAACGAGAAATGGTCGACGACGAATGCCTCGAACGCCTCATCGAGCACCTCGCCCGGGTCGGCTGCTTCTCCCTGATCTGCCACGTAACGAGCCGTCGCCTCGCGCACGAGACGGAGATAGTCACGCGTCGCCAGGCGGCCGCGCTGCGCCGTTTCGCTGAGGCACGCTTCGACTCGAGCGGCACCGTCCGGTTCGTGGCAGTCGCGCCCGGCGCGATAGATCGAGTCTTCGGTCGTCGTGTGCCCGATGGTATCGCCGTCGTTGCCGCCGTGAAACTCGACGTCCGGCGTCAGGAAGCCCTGAGCGCGGGGGATGTACGCCTTCACCTTGATGATGCACCAGGAGCGCTCCACGTCGCGCGCGGCGTGCGCGGCGCTGAACGAGTCTTGCACGATGTGGTTCGCACGGCCGATCAGTGTAAGAGCGCGATCTCGATTGAAATTCCAGAGCTCGATGGCTTCGATACTGACGTCGCGAATCTCCTCGACGGAGTCTTGCACGGCTTCTTCGGAGCCGTTCTTGTCCGTGAGCAAGAAGTGCAGCCTTTGATTCTCCGGGCGATTCGTATAGTCGGTGAGCGCGTTCGCGTAGCTCAGCACGCTGGCGTTCATGTGCACCAAGAGCTCCTTCGGCCAGTCGATGCGCCGGTTGCCCTCGGCGATCTGCCGCGTTTCTTCGTCGGTGAAACGGTCCGTTGCATCCAGGTCGGCATTGGCGAAATAGGTGAGCCACTCGTGCCCCTGAAAAAACCCGGCGCGCGTCAGCACGCAGTCCCCTTGCGAAAAAAAGGCGAAACGCGTTTCCACCGGAACGCAGAGCTCTGTATCGACGCAGCCGGAGAGCAACAGACTGCTCAGAACCGCCGAAGCGCCGAGCTTTGCTGCGTGCATGAAGCGATGCGATAGAGCCGAGGCGGCCGGGGAGCAAGCGCTAAATCCTGATCGCCTGCCAGTCCCGACGGGAAAACTTGTACGTCATGATGCCGGTCAGCAGAACCACGTACACCACGGCGGCGCTCCAAATTCCAGAAAGCCCGAAACCTGCTGTAATTCCGAGCAGCCAAGCGAGCGGAACCAGGCAGGTGAAATGGAGCACGAGCTCGACCATCATCACGAAGCGCGTGTTGCCGGCGCCGAACAACGCCTGGGTGAGGATCATGCCGACGGCGATCAGAGGAGTGCAGAGGCCCATCAGGCGCATCGGCAAGAGCGCCGCTTCCCGCACCGCAGGGCTATGCGTCACGAACGCGAGGATGTGTTCGGTGAAGAAGACGCCCTCGCACAAGCCGACCACGCCGAAAATGACGAGGCCGAGACGCACCGAAACCCAGCCGAAATGAGCCGCCTGCTCGGGCTTTTTCTCGCCCAAGGATTGACTG
>DASWGX010000072.1:0-5800 GCA_036393455.1 Polyangiaceae bacterium | reverse complement strand
TGCTGCGCCGTGGCCGAATCCGTATCGCAGCGGTACTCGTCTTGATCCGGGTCCGTCCAATCGATGATCGCCGAGCACACCGCTTGGCGGTCGCTGAAGCTGCCGTCGGCGTCGCGCCGTTCGAACATGGGCGTGTACTGGAGCCCCCCGATCAGGCCCATCACCTGGGCGGCGAGGCGCGCCTGAGAGAACGCGTCACCCCGTGCCGGCAGATTGAAATTGATCTTCGAGTCCTCGTCGACGACGGTGACTTCGAAGCCCGCGCCTTCGAGGCCGAGATTGCGGCCCTCCGCCAGGTTTACGCTCGAAAGCGCCGTGAAGCGCTCGCTGCCGGCCGCGTCGTTGAACGCGCCGAGCACCTGATCGGCGAACTCCCACACCGGGATCTGCGGCGGGCCCTGGCGCTGCAACAAAAAGAGCGGCGCGATCGCCGCGCGAATCGTCGGCTCGGCGGCGATCAAGAGCCGCGAAAGGTTGACCGCGCTGCGCGCGGCGTATTCGGCCTTGAGCCCGTCGCGCTCCGACAAGGCGCTGCCCAGCTCGGCGGACGACTCGCCTTGGAGCTCCGTCAGCATGACCGTGAGCAGCGTGAGCGCGCCGAGCACCATCACCAAGGCCACGCCGCGCCGGCTCCGTCCCGGGCGTTTCGGGCGGCGAGCGCGGCGTAGCTCGGCGAGCAGGCGTTTCATAGGCTCGTGGCGAAGGTGAGGGGATTCTGGATCGGGATGGTGACTTTGGTTGCGAAGCGCACCGTGTTACGGCCCCGGCTCGACTCCGAGCGCGCTCCCTCGTTCAGCACCAAGATGACGCGAACCTGCAGCGGCAGACGATTGGCCTGGCCGATCGCTTGGGTCGTGTCCCAGTTTTCGAGCCATTCGCCCGAAAGGGGGTCCAGATACTCGAGGTTGAAGAGATCGATGTCCGTCGCGAGCACCTCGACGCGTCCGCCGCGCTCGGGCTCGAGATCGAGCCGTGGCGTCACTCGGCGCGCGAGGTCGATGATGTCCGGTTGGTCCGGATTCGTGGAGCCGAAGTAGGAAAGCTCGCACTCGTCGGATTCGTGGCTGTCCTTGTCGCGGCGCTGATAGCTGAACGAGTTGAAGTCGACGCGGTCCGCGGGGTTCCCCCGCGTCCCGCTGAAGGCCGTCCGCCAGACGGCAAGGCTCTGATCGATGGGCGCGTGCAGCGACAAGTAAGCGCTCTTTAGGTCGCGCACCACGCGCGTCATCGCCAGGCGGCCTTCGCGGTAGCGGTCCCCGACGCGCATCAGGCCGTCGCGCGACGACTTCAAGCCCGCGAACGCGCCGTAGACGAGCGTGGCGATCATGGCGAGGATGCCAATCGCGACCAAGAGCTCGATCAGCGTGAAGCCGGCTGCGTGGCGCCGGCGGCGGGCTGCTCGCGGGCCGTCCGTCACGGGTTTCCTCCGGTCGTGGTTTGATTTCCTCCGGTCGTGACCGGGCTGCCTCCGGTCGCCCCTTGCGAGTCGAGTGCCTGCGTTACTTGGTCGAGTTGGTCCTCGACGCTGGGATCGAACCCGCCCTGCTGCGGGCTCGTTAGGTACTGCGTGACCGAGAGGTCGCGCCGGTTGATTCCCTCGGGCCAGGAAACCGTCACCGTGATCTTGCGGATGCTCGCCTCGAGCATCGGCTTCAAATCGGGGTAGACGAGTCCCATCACCAGCGGCGCCATTCCCTGTGCGCTCGTGACGCCGCCGCTCATCACGTCCGCCAGAGATTCGATGCTGGGCTCTTGTCCGAGGGCGGCCCCGTCCGATTGCCCGACGCTGAGCAGCCCGCCGATCGGGCTCGCGCCGATTGCCCCGATGTCTCCTCCCGGCGGGGGCGCTCCGCCGTCGGGGTCGAGGCTTTGGAGACCCGCGGGTTGGGGCAGCTCGATGCGTTCGATCTTCCATTCGCAACGCATCCGGGAGTCCTCGTCCGCGTCGCAGCACACGCCTTCGTCGGATTCGTCCACGAGAGGAAAGCCCTCGCGCAAGAGCTTTTCCTCGACCTCGTTCATGCGGCAGCGTAGGACGTTCGTCGCGAGGCTCAAGTTGCGGGCGCGCTGCGAGCTTCCGAACAGGCCGACCTGCGAGCTCAGAACGACGGTGAGCCCGAGGCCGAGGATGGCGATTGCGACCAGCACCTCCAGCAACGTGAAGCCGCGACGGTTCACGGTTCCTCCCGCTCGCTGTAGTCGCCGTCGACGATCGAGGGTGGCAGCTCGACGCGGCCCGGCTCGATCTTCGCCCGTCCCGTGAGCGCGCTCACGCGCACGCTGAGAAAGCCGTCGTCCTCGCCTCGCGAGAGCTGCACCACGGCGTTTTCCGTGCGTCCGCCCGGCCAGAAATAGAGGTACGCTCGCCCGTTGACGCGCGGCACTTCGTCGTGCTCGGTCTGGACCTCCACGATCCGTATGCCCGGTTCGAGCGCGTGGCCCTGCTCCGCATCCGATTCCGAGGGACGAAGCGCCTTCACCATTTGGAAGCGCGGCCGGGGAGCGCGCGGTCCCTCCAGGATGCGGTCGCTCTCGGCGCGAGCGGCTTCTTCCGCGGGGGTCGCCGCTTCGGCGCCCGCGGTTTCCGCGTCGTCTCGATCGCGCAGCATGCGGGCGCCAATCGATTCTTCGATCCAGATGCTGCGTTCGTCGATGTCGAACACGATGCGCGCCGGCCGTCCCGTCTGATTGGCGCGCGTGGCGGCCAGGCGCACCGCGCTCAGCACGACGGTGGCGCCCGCCCGCAGGCGGCTCGACTGCAGCATCCCGGTGCCGAACATGAGCGTGCCGGACATGAGCGCAATCAGAGCTATCGTGATCAGAATCTCGATCAGCGTGAGCCCGCGCGCCCTGGCGCGCGCCGATTGCCGCCGTTGCCGACCTCGTTCCATCACTCTCCTTCGGTGGAGGCGCCCTTCGGAATCACGATGTCGTCCTCCGTGTCCTTCTTCCGGTCCGGACCCATCGATGCCACGACGACTTCGTCGTTCGGGCAGGTGATGGTGTAGCCGCTGCCCCAGGGGTCGTTGGTTTCCGTACCAGGGTCGATCTGCTTTTCTTCGATGAGCTGGCTCACCGTGGGGCAGGAAGTCTCCGCGTTCAGCGCCTGCCACTGATGGACGGCGTTGCGAATCGTGCGGGCGGCGGTTTCGGCCGTCTTTACCTGGGCTTTTCTGAACTGCGGCAGGGCGAACACGGCGACGCCTCCGGCGATCAGCGCGATGATCGCGACGACGATCAGCACCTCGACCAGCGTGACGCCGCGCGCCCGCGCGCGTCCTTTCGAGCGGGCCTGTACGGCTCGCCACACAATCTCGTAGATTCGTTGCTTCATCGTTTTTCTTCCTCGCTATTCGACGCGATCGAGCCCGCCCGGCAAGCCGTCGGGCCCGTCGCTCATCAACTCGTACGCGTAGCCCGGCCGATCCGAGGGACAGCGCAGCTTGAGCGGCGCGCCCCACGCGTCTTCGGGCAAGCTCTCGAAGCTGCCGAAGGGCAGCGTCGCTTCCAGGTTCGGCGGGCAGCTGCCGTCGTGCTCGGCCATGAACGCGTCGACGGCGCTGCGCGCCTCGACGAGCCGGGCGCGCGTTTGCCGGATTCCCGAGTGCTCGCGTTCGCGAACGCCCACCCAGACGACCAGCAGGAGCACCACTCCACCGACGGCGAACGGCCGGATGCGCCCGAGACCGAGCCAGCGGCGCAGGCCGCCCACCGTTTCCCACGGAAACAGGATGCGCTGATTGATGAGGCGCTTTCTCATGCAACCTCACTGCACCAGCTGGTTCATCTGGACCAGCGGAAACAAGATCGCCATCGCGATGAAGCCCACGATGCCGCCGAGCACGATGATCATCAGCGGTTCGAGCAAACTGGTGAGCGCGGCAACCCGCGTTTCCACGTCCGATTCGTAGGCGCGGCTCACGTTTTCCAGCATGGCTTCGAGCTGGCCCGTACGTTCCCCGACCGCGATCATGTGCGTTACCATGGGTGGGAAGGCTTTGCTGCGCTTGAGCGGCTCCGCGATGCTCTCGCCTTCGCGAATCGATCCGATGGCCTCGCCGACCACGACTTCCAGCCGTGCGTTCTGGAGCACGTTCCTGCCGATCTCCATCGCGGTGAGCAACTGCACGCCGCTGGCGAGCAGGGTCGAAAGGGTGCGCGAGAAGCGCGCCACGCCCACCAGCAAATTGAGCCGGCCGAAGATCGGCGCCTTGAGCTTGAAGGTGTCCCAGCGCATGCGCCCCTCCGGCGTCGCCTTCCAGCGACGGAACAGGATGGCGCTCCCCACTGCAACCGCGATGATCAACCACCAGTAGCCGGCGATCGCGTTGGAGACGAAGATCAAAAGGCGCGTATACCAGGGCAGCTCTTGCCCCAGATTTTCGAAGATGCTCGTCACCTTGGGCACGACCGCCACCATCAATACCGTCACCATGGCGGCGCCCACGAACGACATCAGCACCGGGTAGGCCAGGGCGGCGGATACCTTGGCCTTGAGCCGCGCCTGGCCCTCCATGAAGTCGGCGAGCCGTTCGAGGACCGCTTCGAGCGTCCCCGACGCTTCGCCCGCCGCGACCATGTTGACGTAGAGCGGCCCGAAGGCTCTCGGATGGGCTTGCAAGCTCTTCGCGAAGCTGGTGCCCTCGTTGAGGCTCTCTCGCACCTGGGTCAAGATGCGAACGAGCTGCTCTTTTTCTACCTGCTCGGTGAGCGCGCCGATGGAATCGACCAGCGGCACGCCGGCCCGCACCAGCGTGCTGAGCTGGCGCGTCATCACCGCGACGTCGGACGTGCTCACGCGGCGAAGGAACGCGAACATGTCGATGTCGCGCTTCGAGCGCGCCTGACGCCTCGCTTCTTCCGTGGCCGCGGTGAGGAGCACGCCTTCGCGCCGGAGTATCCCGCGCAGGGCCTTGGCGTTGTCGGCGTCGCGGTAGCCCTTGACGGGCTTGCCGCTGTCGACGTGGATGCCCTTGAACTCGTAGACCGCCATGCTCCTACTCGTCGACCACGACGTCTTCCTGCGTGGCGGCGACGACCTCCTCTACCGTCGTGACTCCGTTGAGAACCTTGCGCGCGCCGTCGTCGCGCAGCGAGTCCATGCCCTGCGTCTGGGCGGCGCGCTTGATCGTTTGAGCGTCGGCGTTCTTCAGCACCAGCACGCCGACCACGTCGTCGGCCACCAAGAGCTCGTAGATGCCGAGGCGGCCGGTAAAACCCTTCTGGTCGCAGCGCGCGCAGCCGACCGCCTTGTAGAAGGTCGGCGGCTCGGGCTCGCGCCAGCCCACCGGGACGTAGTTGGCGGCGTGCGCGTAGTAGCGGCTCGAGACCTGGCGCTCATCGCGGCGGCGCGTCCGCTCCGGGTCGATGCCGAGCTGCGAGAGCTCGAACGGCGTCGCCGCGTACGGCTCCTTGCAGGATTCGCACAGCACGCGCACCAGGCGCTGCGCCAGGATTCCGATCACCGTCGAACGCACCAGGAAGGGCTCGACCTCCATCTCGACCAGGCGCGTAACGGCGCCGGCCGCGTCGTTGGTGTGAATCGTGCTGAGCACGAGATGCCCCGTCATCGAAGCGTGGATGGCGATTTCCGCGGTCTCGCGATCGCGAATCTCGCCCACCATGATCACGTCCGGATCCTGACGCAAGAATGCGCGCAGCGCGGCCGCGAAGGTGAGCCCGATCTTCGGCTGCACGGCGACCTGGTGAATGCCGCCGATCTCGTACTCCACCGGATCTTCGGCGGTGAGGATGTTGACGGTCGGTTTGTTGATCTTGTTGAGGCAAGCGTACAGCGTCG